>JAISFI010000305.1 GCA_031263685.1 Dysgonamonadaceae bacterium
GAAGGCGAAGCCTGAAGCAATCCATAGTGTATGTTTTAGCTGGATTGCTTCGCTCCGCTCGCAATGACGGGAGACGATTTTTCTTAAGTTGACGACATTGGTCTCCAGACTACGTCGGGTTAAAAACAAGCCTCCTGGCTTGTTAATCAAAAACCTGTATACATTTCCTTTATAGTTGTACATCTTTTTCTTTTCTGTTATTTACATTGCCTATGTTGCAAGGCTGGAGCCTTGCTTTTATCTCGACGTAGCGAAGACGCTACGCCGAGCAAGATGCTACGCTGAGCGAGGCAGTACCCCTGCCTTCACACTTAATTATGTGGCAAATACCAGTTTTGCCGGATCATCAGTTTTGCTTTCAGCGCGGGATCGGGCGTTTCGGTATTTCGTCGACGCGCCACGTGGTCGGCCAAAAACTCTTCGCCATAGTAATTGGCAAAGCGCATCAGGTCGTGGAAGCGGTTGCCTTCGAAAGCGCTTTCGATAGCCATTTCCTCGCAAATCTTTTCATCCACAAAGCGTGCAGTGTCCACATCGGCGGGAATCACATAAAAGGCGTTGCGTCCCGAATCGCCGGAACCTCGCGAGTGCATGGATCGCTGGTTAGGGAAGATTATTTCGGGGAAGTTGCAGTAGTCCGGCAGAGGAGTCGTTACCTCGTCGGGATTGACTTTTGTGGGATCGTTAAAGACCGTATTCAAAGCGCCGTATTTCAGGATCGCAAAAGCCAGCGTGGGTTTTCCCATGCGGCTGAGCGCTTCTGCATAGCGCAGGTATACCATCCCTGTGCGGTAAATATACGACAGGCCGTTAGAATTATTTCCGGTTCCCGGCAAAGCGTATTTAATAATAAACGGTACAGTATCCGACTCGGAAGTGAGGAAATAAGCATAAGCGTCTCCCGGTACAGTGCTACTATAAGGTATGCTTCCCATCTCGCTATAAGTAGAATACGTACCCGAATTATCCACTCTTTTTATTATTCCCCGTAAATCGCCAGTAGTATAAGTGGGTTCATCCTGTGGACGTGCGTTATCAGCCAACCAGGCATAATCCTGTGTTTCACATATATACCTTGACGCAATGGAAGGTTTTAACTGGTAAGAACATTCTATGCCCAGCCGGTTACTCCATTGCGAAGGATAGCACCAACCTCTCAAATACGATCCAGTTTCATTTTCCGTTGTCGTATAAATAAGGGAAATTAATTCCGAGCTTCCGGTAATTATGCTAATCCCTGTAAAACCTTCGTTTGACCAGTACAATATCCGGCCATTTGTATTCCGCCGACTGAAATACAGGTAATCGTGGTATTGCACAGCCGCCGAAGCCGGGTTGCCCGTATACAGATAGAGATCGCCCAGTACCAGGGTTGCCGGAATAAACACCTGATCGGTGTAAGGCATTCCCGTGTACGAAGGATTTCCTATCAACAATTGTACTTCGCGGGCTTTCAACAATTGGTCTTGCAGGCGATCGAGCAGGACGGACAAATCGGAAATCCATACCGAAGGATCTTTTTTGATTCTGTTCATATCCTCTACCGTCAAGACAGGCTCTTCGTAATAACAGGCTTTCCCATAATTCAAAATCAATTGCATATACACCCATGCACGGATGGTTTGGACGGCTGCCAGTTCCTTGATCATCACCTGCTGGCCGGCGGCCATTACCGTCGTATCTGCCCGCTGGATGAAAAAGTTGCAGTTATTGATAATATCATAATAGGCACGGGTATCGGTGTACGGATTGTTTTCAGTCATACCGAAGTCGAAATTATGGATTGCCTGAAAATCGAGGGAAGCATTTTCTGTTATGTCCAACAGATCGCCTCGCAATTCACCAACCAGAACGTAACGGTCGGCAATAGCTTGCATTTTCCGCAAAATGCCGGCCATGGAGTAGAGCGTATCGTTGGGCGAATTTAATTCATGGCCGTCCGTATTGAGATAATGTTCATTGTCGGTTTTCAACATATCCTCGCACGAAAGTAAACCGGCAAGGGGTAAGAGACAAAGCGCGGCAATCACTATTTTCAATCTTGTTTTATTTACTGTTTTTTTCATATCATTTTCTTTTTTACAAATTAATTTTCACACCCAGATAAAAACTTTTCCCGATAGGAGATAAAGCAGCGTCGATTCCCTGATAGAGCACTCTATTGCTCATCGAAAATTCGGGGTCGCTACCCAGGTATTTTGTCAGTGTCCAAAGGTTATTCGCCGAAGTCCAGATCGTAATTCCCTGTAAAAAAGGAGAATTGAACGGAATGTCGTAGGCGAGGGTCATCGTTTTCAGGCGGAGGTAACTACCGTCTTCAATCCAGCGGTCGGAGAAAGCGTTGTTTCCCTGCGGGTCGCCATATACAGCCTTGGGAATATCCGTTCTCGCCTGCAGGGGCGATTGCCAGCGGTTGGTCATGGCCGCCGTCTGGTTGTAAAAACTGTCGCCGGCTTCCAGTTTCGAGCGTAAGGCATTATAAATGTCGTTGCCGTAAGAATAGGTAAACAGGACGTCGAGCGTAAAGCGCTTCCATTGGAAACGGTTGGAAAATGTTCCGTAGAAATCGGGATTGGGGTCGCCAATCACCTGCCAGTCGTCTTTGTTAATTTCCCCGTTGTTGTCGGCATCGACAAAATGCACATCACCGGCGGTATAATAGGCTTTATCGCCATTGGCTTTCAGGAAATACAGCCCGCCGTCGGCATAAGCCGCTTGCGCTTCGGCTTCGGTCATAAAAACGCCCTGGGTTTTGTAGCCGTAAAATACGCCTGCCGGTTGGCCGATAGCGGTTTGCACACGGCCGTTCAGGATTTCTGTGTAGGAAGGTTCGTTATCCGGTAATGCTGTAATCCTGTTTTTGTAATGGCCGATACTGGCGCCCATTTCCCATTTCAGGCTGCGCAGGGTTAATATCTTGGCATTGAGTGCGACTTCGAATCCGTTGTTGGTCAACTCTCCGTCGTTACTCCAGTAAGCGCCACTTTGTCCGGTAAATGATTCCAGTTTTTTTAAGGTCAACAGATTATCGGTACGGCTGTTGAACACATCGAACGAAAGGCCGATTCGTTCATTAAAGAGGTGCATGTCGATACCAAGGTTGGCTTTCGCCGTTGTTTCCCATTGAATCTCTTTATTCTGGATATTGGCCAGGTGCAAGCCCACCACCCGATCTATATACTGTATGGATGAGAGATAGGAATGACTGGCAATATTGTTGATATCGTCGTTTCCGGTTAATCCGTAACCTGCCCTGATTTTCAGCAAATTGATGAATGATAGCTGTTGCATAAATTCTTCGGACGAGAGCATCCATGCTGCCGAAACGGAAGGAAATAAAGCCCAGTTGACATTCATCGCGCGGAAACCGGCTTCACTGCCGAAGCGGGAAGAGGCGTCGGCAGATGCCGTCAGGGTAAGGTAGTAGCGGTTGAGGTAGTCGTAAGCGACATTGGCATACCACGACATCGATCGCCAGTTGTCGTCTTCTCCTGATACAATTTTGTATCCGATAGCATCGGTCAGTACTTTGACATTGTCGTTACCGGTATTGTAACCCCGCGGCAAATCGGACTGGTAAGCGTCTGTCATATAGCGGAAACCGCCCAGCAAATCCCAGTGATGATTGCGCTTGCCGAGCTTCCAGTCGATGCGGGTATCGCTGAAGATAGAGGTTTGATACTGGGTGAGGTCGCGTACTTCGTTGTTGGCCAGCAGTCCGTCGGGACGCAGGCGCGGAGCAATCCCCCGTTCGGGGATGAAGAACGACTCTTTTACAGAGTTGACGCCATAGCTGTAAATCGACGAAATGCGGAGGTTTTCTTTCACCTGCCACTCCGGATTCACTTTCAGGCGGAACGTCAGGCGGGTACTGCTTCCTTGTGCCTTTTCGAGCAGGGCGAGGGGATTAGATATACCCTTGCCGGTATAGTAATCGATCGCATCGTAATCTTCCAGCGTGCCGGTTGGTTCTCCACTGGTATTCATGCGATAGGGCGACAGGAAAGGCGCCTTGACCAGCGCCGCGAAACCGGGCGCAGAAATCGGGTCGATTCCCTGGTCGCGCAACTCGCTGACCGCATGGGTTGCCGATACGTCCACTTTGGTAAACAGGTTCTCGGCCAGCTTCACATCGGAATTGAAGCGCACATTAAAGCGGTTCAGTCCCGTGCCGGAAAGGGATCCTTCGGCCATGGTGTAGCCCATCGAGAGGTTGTAGAGGGCTATTTCGTCGCCTCCACTCACATTAAGCGCATAGTTTTGCATCAGGGCGTCCGAGTAAGCCACATCTGTCCAGTCGGTATCGTTATGGTATTGCCAATAATTGGCCTGGTTAACATTGTCGCTCAAAAACGGGAAGCTATAGACGATACTCTGTTCAGAGGGTCGCGCATTCGGTGCATATTTGTTTAGCCAGCCGTTTACCTGATTGGATACGTATTCGCGGAACTGGCCGGCATTCATCATTTTCGGCATTTTCGGCTGGAGGCCGGAACCCCAATACAGGTTGGCGGTAATGCGTGTAGCCATGTCCCGTCCGCGTTTGGTTTCGATCAGGATAACGCCATTGGCGGCTTTGCTGCCATACATGGAAATACCGTCTTTGAGAACAGAAATACTTTCGATATCTTTTATATCAATATTGGCGAGTGGATTGGAAAAATACCCGTTGTGTACGGAGGTGTTTTCCAACTGGTTGTCCCAGATAACCCCGTCGATCAAAATGAGCGGCTGTGCATTGGCGTTCAAAGAATTAATCCCCTGTATAAACATAGCCCCACCGATAGCCGGAACGCCGGAACGGGAGATAGTGCGTACCTGTCCGCCCAAACGCGCCTGAACTTCGGTTTCGGGCGAGAGGGCTGTCGATTTGGAAAAATCCGTCACACCCTGTTCGTAACCGGAAGTAAAAAACTTCGGGTAGAGCGAAACAGTCAGTTGAGTACGTCCTTGCAGGGGCGTTTCCCGAACGGCATAACCGGGGGCGGAAATCGACAGGACTTCGTGCAGCGAAAGTACATTTATTTCAAAATTCCCTGTTTCGTCGCTCATCGCGGCAGTCCGTTGATCTTTTGTCCGGATTTGTGCGCCGGCCAGCGCTGCGCCCGTATGGGCGTCGATAACGGTGCCGGAAACCTGAAATGTTGTGCGTCTCATCTCCAGCAAGTTGACGCGAATCATATTGATCTCATTCCAGTTTCTTTCCTGAGCCGGTGAGTTTGCGTCCTGAGCCGACAAGGTTCCTACCGAAAGAAGTACACTGATCACTCCAACTGTCCATATAAATTTATAATTTTTCATCTGCAAATAATTTGTCATTTAACCATTGAATTAATGTACCGGTTCCAACAAAAGGTAATCAAGTAGCATCCGGTTGTTGTACCCGGCGCGTACTTCCGCCGTGGTAAGTCTTGAAATCAGCTTGATGCGTATAGTTGCTGTTTCTTCCCTGTAATTGGCTTCCGGGAAAGTGATGTTTGTCAGAAACATTTTTTTCACGGCAGCCGAATCCGTTTCATTATCGGGCGGCAGCGCACCGGAACCTCCCGGCGCTATGCCTATTAACGATTTCCATACCTGTCTATCTATCGGCCGGTCGGCAGTCGATCGGTCAAGTTGCTGAATATCGAACCTGATTTTTGTCCGTTCGGAAGCAAAATTGGGATAACAGTATCGTATCGGGGCAAAAACCGCGTATACACTGTACTCGGCTTTCAAGGTGTTGGGAATGTTAAAGAGAAGGAATGTAGTTGCACTCGTGGAATTATTTCCGTTACTGATCAGGACACAGCGTTTGGATGGAACACTATCCGCATACTCGGGAATATAGACACCCATCACTTTCGCCGGCGTAGAGGTAATGCCGTTTTCCAGCAGGCTAACCTGCGACCTTTCTGCTTCTATCTGCAAGGGATGTTGCCACGATTCCCAGTAACTGTGCTTCAGTTCGTCGGTAATGTAAACCAGTCCATTGCTCGCCAGGCTTGCCGGGCCTGTCGGAAAGAGGCCGGCAGGATCGCGGAAAACATTATTGCGGGTCGAAAGGATGGTATCTAACTGTCCGGGAGCATCTATGCTGCCGCGGAAAACCAAATCCTGCACAATTGAGTACTGCGTATTCCAGTGTTGCACGGAATCGGCATTGGGCGCCTGGGTTTCGAAATAGGGCTTCCGCTGGTCGTAAGCTTTTATCCAGGCGGTGTTATTGGGCAATATCATGGTGTAGAGACTGTCTTCGTTGTTGAGGAATCCAACGCCGTCCAAACTCTGATAAAACAGTTCGTTGGACTCAAAGAATATCGAATCATATACCGCCATACCTTCTACATAATCGATAACCTTGGAACTGCCCGGCAAAAACATTTTGAGGTGGAAGGCATCGAAATAATTTCGGATAGAATCCATTCCCGGTTCACTGAGGTATTCCCAGAGGTTTTTGACAAAAGGTACCGGTTCTTTCATGGTATGCAAAATACCGTTGTTTGCCAGTTGATTGGTTATTGCCAGTTCCGAGCCGTTCATGGTGTAGCGGTCGCCGCTGGAGACAAAGCGTATCCGCTTGTCATTCAGGGTAAGCACCAGCCTGTCGCTCTCATTGTCGGTGGCATATTGGAAACGGGCAATATGGGTGAGGACGATGTCTTTCATTTTCCCTGTGTCTGTCGTATCCACCCCTTGCAGTGCAAGATTGTTCGGCGCCCAAACGGAAAAAGCCTGTGCCTTGGACAACAAGACATCGTATCCGGTTTTCCGGAGCATTCCTGCAAAGACAGACAAATCGTCCTCCTGCTCAATTAATTGCCACAAGGTAAACTCCGGAGCAATGCCTGTTTCTTCGCTGTAATGCGTATTAAACGTATCGTCGCACGCCGGCAAACAGGCAAACAATAATGCGCACAGGATACAGTTCTTTATATTCTTCATTTTTCGTTTCATTATCAATTCATTTTTAGATTTTAGATAAAAGACGGACATTTCTGGTCTTATTTAATTTTAATCTTTTCCTTCATTTTCCCAAATGGATCGGGGCGCAAATTCTATGTAATCGATCATAAACTCCCTGTCCACGCGGTCTTCTACGGATTTTACCCGCAGGGTATGCGACTTTGTTTCGGAAAAAGAGCCTTTGAAAATGACGTAGCGCAACGATCCGCCGTATTCGCGCAAGGGAGCGGCACCGTTGACACTTGCGGCGCCGGGGCCTTTCATGAAACCTCGGTTGTGCATCATTTTATCGTTTTCGATAATTGCATCCTCTGTAACCAAGTCGGCGTCCGATTTCCAGCCGATGTCGGCATGGGTAGCGCTCTTGGTCATATCCAGGGGAATACCGCAAGGCCGGCCGTCGAAAAAGAGTTGTGCTACTCCTCGCCTGGAGTTTGCAGTATAACCGAAACGTACTTCGTAGGTACCGGCCGGTACCGGTGGCAGGCGCAGGCTAAAATCGTATTTTCCGAAAAACAGGAGTTCATCACATTCCATATCGGTGGTTGTACCTTTGGTTCCATAATATTCCATCTGGGTTTCCGGCGTGTAAATCAAATGTTTGAAATAACATTGAGGGATAATGTATCCTTGTCCGGCACCCGATTTGTCGTAATTGCCGCGCAATTTATTGGTGGTCATTTCCGGCAAAAGCGTCGTAGCGTCGAAGCGGATGCGCTTGGTTTGCAGTGCATCGTTCAGTCCCTCATGGGTCAGTATTCCGTCTATTTCGTGGTAAACGCCATTTTCGGCGCGTTTATCGCAATAGTCAGCCACAATACTTATTCCCTTTCTCGTTCCGAAGCGGTTAAATACAGGTATGTCCCGCTGATTTATGCTGACAGGCTTTATCTCTACCAGGGTATTCGGGCATAAAGTTTCGATGTATTCGCTCCAGGTTTCGATATATTTTTCGACATAATAGATCGACCGATCTCCTAAAAACTCTCTCCGCAAAACTCCCCGGTCTAATAAATGATAGGCAATGAAGCGGTTGAAGCTGTTGCGGCGGTCGGTAATATCGTCAATACCGTTGTTGCCATAGACGGAAGCGGCATACTGTTTCAGTCCTTCGTAGGTAGGTTCGAATCCCGCAACGGAGAGGGCTTTCCGATAGGTTTCATCACTTTCTACCAGGGCCGTAAATTCGATGTGGCAAAAGCGCGGCGTGGCATATACCGTCTTGTTCTGGCTACCGGCAACGGATACAATCCCCGTTCCGTTAGGATCTACAATCTTGCGGATGGAATCGTAGGCGTCGTTGTTCATGGCCATTAATTCATTTTCCAGGCGCGTTTCTTTCAGTGCACGGCTGAACCACGAAAAGCGTTCGTCTGCTTCCAGCACTCCCGGTAACTGGATCTTGGCGGAAGTCAGTACCCTGCTCATTGTGTGGATCACCCCATTGTGTACTTTCTGATCCAATATAACAATGGGCGAATTTTCATTGACGTATATTTCTACTTTATCTCGGATGGTATCGACCACCGAACTGATGGTAATAAACCGGTTGCTCATGGAAGGGATTTCCAGTCGAGCCTGCGGAAAACGAGAAGAGGTATAGACATCTTCCACATTTTGTGCCGATACGATATGGTCATAGACAAATTCGCGCTTTGCCTCGGCCTCCATATCGGACGAAGAGTTGAATCCCTGTCCTGCATAGTATGCACGCATCGCTGCATTGTTGGGGATAAAACAGGTGTAATTGCCATAAGCAGTAAGCAATTCCGCGACTCCCGTTGCATACATCAATTCCAAAAATTCCGAATATTCTTCCGAGTTTTTTTCCAGGAAAGAAGTTACCAGGTCTTCCTGAATCGTCCCCAGACCTTCTACTTCGTTGATATCGGTGCATGAGAGAAAAGACATTGCTGACAGTAGTACACTTAATAAAAAAACGATATGTTTCATATATGAAAATTTTAACAACTATGTGATGAAATATTTAATCCTTTCCTTCATTTTCCCAAATAGATCGAGGTGCATACTCTATGTAATCGATCATAAATCCCCTGTCTATGCGGTCTTCTACGGATTTTACCCGCAGGATATGCGCCTGTGTTTCGGAGAAAGAACCTTTGAAAGCGATGTAACGCAACGATCCGCCGTAATCGCGCAGAGGCGACGCTCCATTGACGCTTGCCGCGCCCGGACCTTTCATGAAGCCCCGGTTGTGCATCATTTTATCGTTTTCGATAATCGCATCTTCCGTTTTCAAATCAACGTCCGACTTCCAGCCGATGTCGGCATGGGTAGCGCTCTTGGTCATATCGAGGGGAATACCGCAGGGTTTCCCGTCGAAAAAGATTTGCGCTACTCCCCGCTGGGTATTGGCCGTATAGCCGAAACGCACTTCGTAAGTGCCGGCGGGAACCGGCGGAAGGCGCAGGCTAAAATCATACTTCCCGAAAAACAGAAGCTCGTCACATTCCATATCGGTCGTTGTTCCTTTGGTACCCCAATATTCCATCTCGGTTTCCGGCGTGTAAGTCAAATATTTGAAATAGCCCTGAGGAACAATGTAGCCATACCCGGCGCCGGATTTGTCGTAATTGCCGCGCAATTTATTGGTGGTCATTTCCGGCAGAAGCGTTGTGGCGTCGAAGCGGATACGTTTGGTCAGCAGTTCGTCGTTCAGTCCATCAAGCGTCAGGATGCCGTCTATTTCGTGATAAACGCCGTTTTCGGCGCGTTTATCGCAATACTCGGCCACAATACTTACTCCTCTTTTTGTCCTGAGGCGGTTGAAGACCGGTACGTCTCTTTGATTGACACTGGCGGGTTTTATCTCCACCAGGCTATTCGGACACAGTGTTTCGATGTATTCGCACCAGGAGGAGGCGATATAAGTTTCGGTGTAATACAGTGATCGATCGCCCAAAAACTCTTTCCTCAAAACTCCACGGTCTAATAAATGATAGGCAATGAAGCGGTTGAAACTGTTGCGGCGGTCGCTAATATCGGTAATGCCCTTATCGTTCGGATAAAGACGGTCATAGATGGAAGCCGCATATTGTTTCAGCCCTTCGTAAGTCGGCTCAAATCCGGCATCCGACAGGGCTTTTTTGTATGTTTCGTCACTTTCGATCAGCGCGGTGTATTCTATGTGACAAAACTTGGGCGAGGCATATAGCATATTGTACTTGGAAACAATCCCTGTTCCGTTGGGATCGACGATTTTGCGAATGGAATCGTAAGCGTCGTTGTTCATCTCCATTAATTCATTTTCCAAGCTGGTTTGCCTGAGTGCAAGGCTGAACCACGAAAAGCGCTCATCGGCTTCAATCACCCCTGGTAACTGGATTTTGGCGGAAGTCAATACTTTGCTGATGGTATGAATCACTCCATTGTGTACTTTCTGATCCAATATAATAATGGGCGAATTTTCATTGACGTATATTTCCACTTTATCTCGGATGGTGTCGACCGCCGAACTGATGGTAATAAACCGGTTGCTCATGGAAGGGATTTCCAGTCGAGCCTGCGGGAAACGGGAAGAGGTATAGACATTTTCTACATTTTGTGCCGATACGATATGGTCATAGACAAATTCGCGCTTTGCCTCGGCTTCCATATCGGATGAAGAGTTGAATCCATGACCTGCATAATATGCACGCATCGCTGCATTGTTGGGGATAAAACAGGTGTAATTACCATAAGCATTCAGCAGTTCTGCGACTCCCGTTGCATACATCAATTCCAAAAATTCCGAATATTCTTCCGAATTTTTTTCCAGAAAAGAAGTTACCAGGTCTTCCTGAATCGTTCCCAGACCTTCTATTTCATTGACATCAGTGCACATGCTCAAATACATAGCTACCAGTAATAAACTTAATAAATAAACAATATGTTTCATAGTTTCATCTTTTGACAGCAGAAGAGTCGGAAGCGGCATAATACGAGTTTTGCGTCAACTCGGGATTAGACAACAGTTCCTCCCTATGAATCGGCAAATACAGGGCGTCCATGATTGACAGTTTCGTCAATAGCACGTCGGAGTTCAGTACGGCATTCGGAACCAAGTATTTATTTACCATGTTCCTCGATTTACCTTCCCTGCGGGCTACACGCAGCAAATCAAACCATCGTTTCCCTTCAAAGAGAAATTCGCGCCGGCGTTCTTTCAAGACCAAATCACGCATTTGATCCTGCGTGGAATAATCAATACTCATCAAGGGCAATGCTGTGGGGTTGGATCGTTCATAGACCTTGCCAACCTGCTCAAAAGCAGCATTCAGGTTGTCTTCACCTCCCAGTTCTACCAGCGCTTCCGCTTTCATTAAAAAGACGTCGGAGAGGCGATAAAATATCCAGTTAGCTTCTTTTACTTCCGATCCAGTCCGATAGGTATATTGAGAATATGTATTACCAGATCTCATGGCGCCAACGTATTTGAAGATTCGGTAAATACCCGACTCGGCGCCAGTCTCCGCAAAAGAGTCGTAGCGCCGCACATCTTCCGTCTGGTCGAAGACATCTTCGGAATTCAGGAGCGGAGAGGCATTGATATGAGAGGCATCGCCACTGTGTCCATAATAGTTGGCCACGGCTGTATTTTCGGTGTACTGATCGAATTGCAATTCGAAGATACTTTCTTCCGAATTTTCCTCGTAGAACATATATCCGCAGCTTCGAGACATTGCCCCAAAGAAAGACTGCTTCAGGTTCGATATAAGCATCAATTCGGATCCGTTCAGTCTCTCCTCGTTGAGTTCACTGTCGTCATCAAGAAAAACACTGGGTTCAATGGCTTCGCAGGCACGTATGCACTTTTGATAGCTGTCTGCCCGTTCTCCTTCCGGCAAGCCGGAGGCTTTCCATAAATAAGCATCGGCCAGGAGCGCTCTTACGGCATTCTTCGTGAAGCGTCCTTTGGTCTTTATCCGGATCTGACTCCCGAAGACATTGCTTCGGCCGTGCGTAACGACCACTTCTCTTTCCGCCTGCTCGAGGTCGGAAATAATGTTGTCGATAATCACTTCGCCCGACGTTTTGGATATTAAAAATGGTTTGTTGTCATCATCGTAGGGGAAATCAATATAGGGAACGTCGTGATAAATGCGTATCAGATAGAAATATACCAACGCCCGTAAGGCGCGCGCTTCGCCCAAATCTACCGCCAACATGCCGGAGGTGTAATCGGGATCTATCGTAATGATTTCCGGCGCCCGGTTCAATATCCGGTTGCAATAATTAATTACGGTGTAGAACGTTTTCCATTTCAGCAAACCGTTGTCGGTTTGTATGGCCATCTCCAGAATATCTTTCAAGTCCTGCGAAGTACGGGTGTTATTCTGCCGTATATTATCCGAACGAAATTCACCGCCAATCATAATGCGCTCCATAAAATCGTTGGAGGTCATTTCCTTATAGCAGGTGCGCAGCACCGACTGCACATCGTTGCGGGTTTTCCAGTAATCTTCTTCGACCATCTTGTCCAAAGGCTTGGTTTCCAGAAAATCTTCGCAGGCAGGCAGTGAAAGAAATAAGCCGGCCAGTGCAATGCTGTATTTAAACCGTGTGGTGATGTATTTTAAAAATGTATTTTTCATCTTTTCTTTTTTATATCATTTTTATATCATTCAATATCGTCTCATATTGTTCAAAAACCAAGGTTCAGCCCAAACATAATGTCAACCGAACGGGGGGTTGTCATCTCATCGTAGCTGATACCCCTATGTTTTTGAAATTCACCTACGCCTACTTCCGGATCCAATCCTTGATATTTGGTAAAACACAAAATATTTGTGAATGTCATGTACAAGGAGAGTTGTCGGGCGCCAAGCGGTTTCAGGAAAGAGGTGGGCACGGCATAATTTACGGTCAGGTATTTGAAGCGCAGGAAAGAAGCGTCTTCCACAAATCGGCTGCTGGGCAGCCAGTTGTAACCCGACTGATAGAGTGCGCGCGGGATGGGACGCTCGTCGCCTTCCGTACGCCAGCGCCATTCGACGGCGATACTTTGATTGTTGCCGCCATCCATATTTTCGGCATACCTGCGTGCCTGGTTGACCACCTGGTTGCCGTAGCGGTAGTTGAAGAACGATTTCACCGAAAGCTGTTTCCAGCGAAAAGTGATGCTGAATCCCCCGTTGAATTTCGGGTTGGAGTTACCCAGGTAAACCAAATCCAGTTCGTCGATGTTACCGTCGTGGTTGACGTCTTCATAAATAGCATCACCACCCTGGAACTTGTAGTTTCGGCCTTCTTCTCCCTGGTTATACATCATGGGGAGGGGCATTCCGTTGCTTTGCAGGATAATATCTCCATTCGCATTGCGAGCCACCGGCATGGTTGCCTGCCCTGCATCGACCAGCGCTTTCACCGCCGGATCGGAGTAACTCTCTATATTGTACTGATAAACGCCTTTGTAGCGGTAGCCGTAAATAGACCCGTAAGAGTAACCCGGTTCGGCACGTCCCATGTAATTGGCGTCGCGGTTGTAAGATATCGGCTGATTGAAGTATTCCAGAATATCCACGTCCATCTGTTTCAGGGTATTGAGCGAATTAGCTATGTTAAATGTAAAGTCCATGCTGAAATCTCCGGCCTTGATGAATTTGGTTCCCTGTATGTTAAATTCCCAGCCGTCGTTGTCCATCACCCCAGTGTTTCTTACCTTTAATTTATCGTATCCCGTACTGGTCGGGATAATCGCGTCTTTCAGGAGCAAGTCACTGCTTCGTTCGTGATAGAAATTGAAATCGGCAGTGTAGGTATAGTCTAAGAAAGCAAAATCGGCGCCCAAGTTGATTCCGGTTTTTTTCTCCCATTGTAAATTGGTCAGGCGAAGGTTTTCCGGACGGATCGTACCTTCAAAGCCATACATGCCATGCGGTGCATACTGGCTGTAGTGCAGGTAGTTTTCGCCGGGCATATTTCCGCTGACTCCCCAACTGGGGCGCAACGAGAAGACGTCTAACCATTTGTTGGAGAAATCCATAAACGATTCATCGGCTATATTCCAGCGCAAAGAAAGCGCAGGGAAGTTCCCGAATTTGCGATTACTTCCAAAGCGGGTGGATCCTTCGCGCGTCAGCGTCAGATAGGCAATGTAGCGGGACTGATAGGAATAATGTAACTGTCCCGACATCCTTATGGCGCGTCCTTGAGCAATACCACTTGCCACTTTTTCCCGATAACCAGGGGCGGAAGATGCCAGGGAGGCGGGAAGACCGGAAGTTATAATATCTTCGGTGTTGGAGTTGCTTGATTCCGAGAAGAAAGAGGCGAATACCCTCAAACTGTTGTTTTTATTCTCAAACTTGGGCATCCATTGGAGGCTTGCTTCCATGAGGGTGGAAACGCTTTTCGAACGGTGATCGTCCGCCCGGTTTACGTCTTCATGGTTCCAGTCGTTGGCATATAATTCTTTCGGTAAGAATTTATGCACATTGTCGTTGTTCATGTGGAACGATACGTAACTTTTCAGGCGCAACATTTGTTCTTCCGGATCAAGAAAGTCGTATTGCAGGTTCAGGATCGGATTGATTTTGTAGGAGTTTAACTTATTGGTAGCCTGATTTCCTAAAGCCACCGGATTACGTAACCATTTTTGTGCATTCGGGAAATTTTCATTGTCCAGCGATACCTTTTGCAAATGGTAATAGTCGCCGTTTTTGTCGTAAATGCTCAGGTTGGGCATTTTCTTGTAGGCAATATCAAGCAAGCCTTTACCATTGACATAATCATGATCGGCTCGTCCGTCCGACCAGTTACGGTCTTGGTCGGCGTAGGTAAACAAAAATTCGGAGCCAAACATAATCCGCGACGAAATGTTGTAATTCAACACCACATTGGAGGTAAAACGCTGCAATTCCTGCTGGATGATTGTGCCGGTTTCTTTCACATAACCGCCCGTAATACGGAAAGAGGCTTTTTCTCCCCCACCCGAAAGAGCTAAATAGTGGTCGTGCGTAATACCTGTTTGTGTGACGGCGTCGCGCCAGTCGGTATTTCCGCCGAAAGAACGGCTTTCCGAAAATTGAGATTCCGTCAGGTAGTCAAATTCGGGGATGGAAGAGGCTTCCAGCCGCCGGTTGAACATGGCTTCCTTCATCATCATCGTATAATTGTCGCCGTTCAGCATTTTCAATCCTTCCGGCTGATTCTTAAACAGGGTCTTGTAGGTATAATTGACACGGGTTGCTCCCGGTATCCCTTTTTTCAAAGTAATCAGCAGGACGCCTCCGGCGCCTTTAGATCCCCATACGGCAGTAGATCCGGCGTCTTTCAGGACAACAATATCCAGGATATCGTCGGGGTGGACACTCAACAGGTCGCCTAATTGCTGGTCGTTCATGGTGGAGAAATCCACGTTGCTGGTCGAGATATCGTCTCGCGGAATACCGTTGATAACTATCAACGGACTGGAATTTCCTGTAATAGAAGCCGTTCCTCGTATACGCATCGTTGATCCGCCGCCGATGTTCCCATTACCCACAATATCCAAACCGGCGATTTGTCCCTGCAAGGCATCTTCGATGGAAGTAACCTGAAGACCTTCCAGTTCTCTCGTGCTGAGCCGCTGCATGGCAAAAGAAACCTCGTTGATTGGTATATCCATCCCGCCGGAGGTTGCCGTTCGTTTCGAAGTAACGACCACTTCTTTCAGGGTGGAGTTTTCTTTCAGAGTGATGTTGAACACTCTTTGTGTACCAATATTCATAATTTGGGGCGCAAACCCGACGTATGCAACTCTCAAGCGGTTTTTGGTGCTTTTGATTTGCATGGAAAACTGCCCGTTTATATCCGTCCCGGTATGGCTGATTACCCGATCGGTCTTGTCCATTTCCCAGACCGTAACGGAAATCAGTTCTTCGCCCTGATCGGAAACTATTTTGCCTCGAATGGTAGCTTCTTCTCCGCTCTGCGCCCAAACGTTTGTGGAACAGAACGTTATTGCCAGTAGAAAAATATACAATAGTTGTTTTTTCATTGTGTTCATCTATTTATCATTGTGTTCATCTGTTTATCCGTTTATCACCGTGTTTTATATTTCAATACCCCATTTATTTGATGAATGACCGCAAAAGAGGAGGTGGACAAATTGTAGGAATTAGAACTGAATTGATAGTCTCTCACCATCCGGTTGTAGTAGGCGGGATCGGTCGTGACCACCTTTAGCGGTGTTTCATTGCCTACGCCCTGCACCCACAAATCCGTTCCATCGGCGCGGACTCTCAGTTTCCGGAATTTTCCGGTCGGATTGCCGTTGCTGCTCCGTTCCAGGTTGGCGGTTTCGTAACCGTCATTTTCCCCCGTCAAGTCTAATTTATCACTGATATAGACAGAATTATCCTGGAAGTGATAGCTCAGGAAATCATATAGATTCGTAGCTTCGCTCAGGTAGCGGCTGTAATCGCTGTCTTTCAATTTTTCTATATCTTCCCAACGCATAATCAGCCCATCTGCTATAGCCTTCCGGATGGCTTCGTTGCTGGGAACATAAATCGTATAGTGGAAAGTATTGAAGAAGCGTATATTTTGGTCAATTCCTATGCCGTTACTACCCAGAATAGTGCCACCTCCCAGTTTGTTTTTGCCTTCCAATACTTCGTCTACATCGAAACAAAGATCGAAAAATTCCGAAAACTCATCCTGGGTACTTAATTCGGAATAGGCCGATCGGAGCGGCATTTGCATCACGTGGTCTATAAGATAGGTAGTACCGTTCTGCATGTGGTAGGCCGTAGTTACGGAAATGTTTTCGCCACGGTCGATATTAGCGCCCCCGGCAACCTTCAGGTTATCACCTTGTCCGGTAACAATAACCGTACCGCCGGTTTTTGTTCGGAAATACTTTTTGTCGGCTTCGATGTCCTGTAATACAATATGATTGTCCATGATATCCATCATGAGATAGTCTAAATAGTTTTTTGATTTTTCGGAAGGAGTTTCCGAGAAACTGCTGGAATATACGCCTATACTGTCGCCGTCAACATCCCAGCGGGAGGCTTTCATGGAATTATCCAAGGGATCGATATAGAAATGCAAGGTTTCCGGGGCTTTTTTGGCTACCGAAGCGGGATCAACATAATTGTCAAACGCATCGTCGGTCGGAACAAAGAAACTGAAACGGTTGCCGGCTTCCATCGACAGGAGGTAGAGGTCGTATTGCAACTGGTTTACAATCCAGTTAAAAATCGTAGTTTTGGCGCCCATGAGCACCGGACCGGTAACTGCAACGTATTTAGTCGGCGCATAAACAGCGTCGGTCACATAAACAATTCCATTGCTGCATATCCGCGTATATTTCACATCGGCGGGAGTAGCACCCATCGGCGTTCCCATGTTATCTGCCAAATCGACAAAGCGTCCTGGGGTGGCTTGAAGGAAAGATTGCAGCATGTGGTGGTTGATCAAAATATCCAGCACATTGTCGGGAACATTCTCCCAGCTCCCATAGCGCTCTTTCAGCGACCGCCCCCTGTCCGAATTGAAATAGTTTTCCAGAGCGGCGTCGGTCGGAGCAAACATGGCAGCCATATCGCCACTTATGGAATGGCCGGCTATGCTATAGGATCTTTTTCCGGGATTATATTTCAAATAGCCGCTTACACTCTGGGGCAGCAAAGCCACATCTGTCCACGAATTGGCGGGTTGTTCCTGTGAATTGAAATACCATTTTACAAAAATCGAATCCTGAAATTCAGGATGCATTTTTTTATAAGCTTCGGTGTTTTGGGCATCATAAACAGGATAGGTGTAGCGTTCCAAAAAGCCGTTGAATTTGGAAGTCTCGGGATTACTCCGGATGTATTCCGCCATCGTTTCCCGCGGAAATAATAATTTTTCCAAACGGTGAATGTAGCCGTTTTTGCAAATGATATCTGGTTCTACGATCTTAATATCAAAAAGATACGCATCGGTAGAGGTACGTCGAATATGGGTCATCGTATAAAAATCTTCGTCACTGATTCCCTGCATCCGCATGTGTACCGGAAGAAAATGAACCAAAGTGTAATTGGTGCGGTCATCCAAAAGATAAAGTCCTTTATCTTTGTAGTTTTGCCAGAAGGGATTGTTTGGAATCTCATCCCCCTGTTTCAAAAGAACGGTATCCAGTAAAGGAAGCGTTGCTTCCCGGCGCATCACCTGGCCCATTGCCGGAGGCGAACCTGGCGAATAGGTCAACATTGCCAGCAGATAGGTATTATTCAACATTCCGCCAAACAGAATTGCACGGCATTGCGGTACCGTGAAATCTTCGAACCGGCGAATACCGTATTCATTGTTCTCAAAAAATGCGCGGAATGCCTCATCGTTGGCTACAAACAGGGTTTTACTCCCTGTTTTCCCGAGTATTTCCGAATAACGGATACCGTCTTCCTCCGTCATATCAATGATACGGGTGAAGTAAGTATAGTTGCCATCATCCTTTAAATAATCGTAAATACTTGATTTCAAGTAACTCGGCTCATGATCATTCATCTCGTAATCATCTATCCAGTCGCTACAGGCAGAAAATAAAATGCAAAGAGCGATAAGATGATTCCAAAAAACATACTTAATGTTTCGTCTCAGTTTCATAAATTTATAATGAATATTATTTTTCACGTATATTATTTTTACAAATTTCTTCGATATCATATAAATAAACAGCGACCTTCTGCATTGGCAATTGAACCGCTAATACACTATCTATTAATTTACACAAAAAGACTTGCAGTAGTATTTTCATAGTACAATAGGTTTTGATATTAAAAAAAAATTTTGTAAACTACGCGCGCGATGTGTGTGTGTGTGTGTGTGTGTGTGTGTGTGTGTGTTAAATATTTTTCTTTAACTTCCAAATTATTAAAGTTAAAAATACTCAATAATGTGCTCTGTTTGGAAAATGACTTCATTTTTGAATGTGTTATGGTTTTACGTGCAAACAGTTTCTCTTTTTTCCTATGGAAAAAAGAATTAAGGCTAAATATACATAAGGCAAACATACTTTTTTTATTTTGTGCTTTTATGAGAAATTAGCTATCTCTTGCAACTGCTTTCACAATAAAAAATTATATAAATCGGCTACAAATGTAGTAAAAAAAACAAAATATTCAAACTTTTCTTATAAAAAATACATATTAATTTTGGGGCAAATTAGATTATCGCAAATAACAAAGGATTTTACAAAAAAAAATATTTTATACTCTTTAGCCTGACGGTGTAATGCGATAATTTGAATTGCACCTCCGCTCGAAGATAATTTGCTTTTTGCTTGTGGAATATTTACCTTTGCAATCCAAAAAGAAAGCAGAAAATTATAGAACAGAAAATTATACAATAGTTTATATTTATGAAACAAGAAACAAAGGTAAAAGACTTGGAAACAGTTGTCATCCGCTTTTCCGGCGATTCGGGAGACGGGATGCAATTAGTCGGCACTATTTTTTCCAACCTTTCTGCCGCATTGGGAAACGAGATTATTACTTTTCCTGATTACCCGGCGGAAATACGTTCTCCTCACGGTACGTTGAGCGGTGTTTCCGGCTTCCAAATGCAGTTAGGAGCCAAAAATGTCTTCACTCCCGGAGATAAAGCCGACGTCCTGATTGCAATGAATCCTGCAGCATTGAAAGTCAATGCGCAATTTTTAAAACCAAATTCAGTAGTAATCATAGATACCGACTCTTTTCTGACGCCGGATCTGGAAAAAGCCTTATTTACCACAAACGACCCGTTCAAAGAATTGGGTTTAACATCCCTTCAGGTCGTTGCCGCACCGATTACGCAAATGTGTAAAAATTGCCTGGAAGGGGTATCCGATAATAAACAGGCGCTTAAAAGCCGTAATATCTTAGCTTTAGGTTTGGTCTGCTGGTTGTTTAACCGTCCTTTGGAAATCGTAGAAAAACTGTTGTCCGAAAAATTCAAAAAGAAACCGGACATATTGAAAGCGAATTTACTGGTTTTGCAGGCAGGCTTCGACTATGGACACAATATACATGCCTCTGTTTCTACTTACCGCATTGAAACAACTTCTCATAAAAAAGGATTTTACACCGATGTAAACGGCAATAAAGCGACGGCTTACGGTTTAATCGCCGCTGCCGAAAAGGCGGGATTGCCCTTATTTTTAGGTTCCTATCCGATTACTCCGGCTACGGATATTATGCAGGAATTGACTTTGCGGAAAGAACTGGGCGTAAAAGTCATGCAAACAGAAGACGAAATTGCCGGAATCTGTACGGCAATCGGCGCTTCTTTTGCCGGGAATTTAGCGGCGACAAGTACTTCCGGACCGGGACTTGCACTGAAAAGCGAAGCAATCGGTTTGGCGGTCATTGCTGAAATTCCGTTGGTTGTTATTGACGTACAGCGCGCCGGTCCTTCAACCGGCATGCCAACCAAAAGCGAACAAACCGATTTATTACAGGCGCTTTATGGAAGAAACGGCGAAAGTCCTGCCGTTGTCATGGCGGCTCTTTCTCCGACCGATTGTTTCGACTCTGCGTTCTGGGCGTCCAAAATTGCTTTGGAACACTTGACGCCGGTTATTTTATTAACCGACGGTTATATTGCCAATGGATCTTCTGCCTGGCTAATTCCCGACTTAGCCGAATATCCTGATATTAAGCCGCCTTATATAAGTCCTGAGATGAAAAACGACTGGACGCCCTACAAACGAAATACGGAAAACAACGTCCGTTATTGGGCAATTCCCGGAACGGAAGGTTTCTCTCACCGTATCGGAGGTTTGGAAAAAGACTATAAGCAAAGTACGATCAGTACCGATCCTGACAATCATCAGGAAATGGTCAAAACCCGTCAAGCAAAGATTGATAAAATCGCCGCTCACATTCCCGAACAAGAAGTTTTGGGAGACAAAGACGCCGAAACATTAGTTCTCGGATGGGGCGGAACTTACGGGCATCTGTCCGAAGCGGTCGAAAATGTTCGAAAACAAGGCGAAAAAGTGGCGTTTACTCATTTTCGCTTTATCAGTCCCCTACCCCGGAATACAGAAGAAATTATACGGAAATACAGGAAAGTATTGGTCATCGAACAGAATCTCGGTCAATTTGCCGGCTATCTGCGCACTAAAATCGGAGGTTTCAATCCCATCCAATTCAACCGTGTGAAAGGACAACCATTTATTGTCGCCCGCTTAGTAGAAGAAATTATAAAAATAATTAAGAGTTAAAATAATTCGTCATTTACAATCATGAATCCAAATCAAACAACATATCAAGCCAAAGATTTCAAAAGTGCGCAATTGGTACGCTGGTGTCCCGGTTGTGGCGATTACGGCGTATTAAGCAGTTTGCACAAAGCAATGGCAGATTTAGGCATTGCACCGCATAATACCGCCGTCATATCCGGCATCGGATGTTCGTCCCGTTTACCTTATTATATGAATACATACGGTTTTCACACTATTCATGGACGGGGAGCCGCGATAGCTACCGGCGTCAAAGTCGCCAATCCCCGCCTGTCCGTTTGGTTGGCTACCGGCGACGGCGATTGTCTGGCAATTGGCGGCAATCACTTTATTCATGCTGTCCGGCGCAATGTGGACATCAATATCCTGTTGATGAATAATAAAATCTACGGTTTAACAAAAGGACAATATTCTCCAACATCCGACCGGGGATTTATATCCAAATCGTCGCCTTACGGAACAGTGGAAGATCCTTTCCGTCCGGCGGAACTCGCCCTCGGAGCGCGAGGCAGATTTTTTGCCCGGACCATTGATACGGACGTCAAAAATTCGTCGGCAATCCTGTTGGCTGCCGCAAAACATAAAGGTACATCGGTAGTGGAAGTTATTCTCAACTGCGTGATTTTCAACGACGGAATCTACGACGGAATCATTGCCCGCGAATACCGGCAGGAAAAAACAATATTCCTCCGGCAGGGCGAAAAGATGATTTTCGGCAAAGACGATCAGAAAGGGATTGTCCAGGATGGTTTCAATCTGAAAGCGGTTACAATCGGCGAAAACGGCTATACTTTGGAGAATGTCCTCGTTCACGACGCCACAACCTCCGACCCGACGCTTCACCTGAAATTAGCGTTGATGGATGGAAATGAATTACCCGTCGCATTGGGAGTTATCCGGAATGTAGAAGCGCCTGTGTATGACGAAGAAATAGAAAAGCAAATCGAAACGGTTAAAACAAAAAAGCCGGGGCGGAATCTGAGGGAATTGCTGATGTCGGGCGACGTCTGGGAAGTAAAATAACAGGGGGATTTATAGAAATGATATTGCAGGGAAAAAAAATAATTTTGGGTATTACCGGAAGTATTGCCGCTTACAAGGCGGCTTATCTCTGCCGGGCTTTGATAAAAAAAGGAGCTGAGGTACAAGTGGTGATTACTCCGGCAGGAAAAGAATTTATTACGCCGGTCACTTTGTCTGCATTAACAGGTAAACCGGTAATCAGTGAATTTTTTACGGCAAACGATGGAACGTGGCACAGTCATGTTGATTTAGGTTTATGGGCAGACTTGATGTTGATCGCCCCGGCAACCGCCGCCACGATCGGTAAAATCGCCAACGGTATCGCCGATAATATGCTCATCACTACCTTTCTCTCAATGAAAGCTCCTGTCTTCATTGCTCCCGCGATGGATTTGGATATGTATGCCCATCCTGCAACCCAAGACAATTTGGAACGCTTGAAATCATACGGGAATTACCTTATCGAACCGGCGGAAGGATTTTTAGCCAGTAAATTAGAAGGAAAAGGACGAATGGAAGAACCGGACACGATTGTCCGCATAATCGAATCGTTTTTTGAAAGACAGGAAACGCTATCAAAAAAAAAAATACTGATAACGGCAGGTCCAACCTATGAAAAACTGGATCCGGTACGTTATATTAGCAATTATTCTTCCGGCAAGATGGGATTTGCCCTGGCAGAAGTTTGCGCGGAAAGAGGCGCGGAAGTGATTTTGATAAGCGGTCCGGTACAATTGAAAACGCATCATCCCCGTATCCGGCGGATAGATGTGGAATCGGCAACAGAAATGCACAGGGAGGCATTAAGCTGTTTTCCCGGAACGGATGCAGCGATTTTATGCGCTGCCGTAGCAGATTACAAGCCGGCGCTGTTTTTCGAAAATAAACTGAAACGAAATGACAACGAAACAAGGGTTCTGGATTTGGTTACCAATCCGGACATTGCGGCAAGCTTAGGCGAAATAAAGAGCAAAAAACAGATCTTATGCGGTTTTGCACTGGAAACCGACAATGAACTTTCCAATGCGAAAGGAAAACTGAAAAAGAAAAACCTGGATTTTATTGTCCTGAACTCCCTGAAAGACAAAGACGCCGGATTTCAGAAAGATACGAACAAAATCACTGTCATTGCCGCCGACGGGGAAATAACGGACTTCCCGGTAAAATCGAAAAGAGAGGTCGCAGAAGATATTGTCACTACGATACTGCAACCGAAATAGTTATGAGTTATGAATTGGCGAAGGGTAAAGGGCGAAAGGCAAAGCGTGCAGCGCTGTCGCTCGCGCCGATTTGTAATCGGCGTGTTTTTGTTTATTTTGTCACGCCGGTTATAAACCGGCGCGAGCGAGGGGAGACGCAATGCATTGCGTCTATACACTCTTTACCTTTCACCCTTTGCCCTTTTACCTCTTATTTATAATTTTTTTTGCATATTTCTTTGTACTGTCAAAAATATGCACTACATTTGCGCCGTTAAATAATAACGGCAATCATAAAAAAGGCACAAAAAAACTTTCCTTCTTTCAGCTTTTTTAACTTCCAGAATTTGGAAGTTGCCGGGAATTTCTTAACACACACACACACACACACACACACACACACACACACACACACACATCGCTTTTTTGTACGCGCGCGCGTGAGATAATCAATCTTCTTTTATCAGCAAAACTTTTCCTGTTAAAAAAACAGGGAAAAACGGTGTACCCTGTACTTTGTAGAGACGGGGCGCGCCCCGTCTCTACGGTCATGCCCTGCGTAGAGACGCAATGCATTGCGTCTCTACAAAATGCGGCGTGTTCCGCTCGTCGCAGCGTGCCACGTCTCTACAAACAACAACAATGAACATTAACAATTAAAATAAATCAACAATGAAAACAACCAATTTATTTCTTTTATCTGCGCTGCTATTTTTCTCCTGTGCAAGCCTGCCTGCCCAGGTAAGAATCGGCGGCCTGACCGAGCCTGTCGCCGGCTCCGTCCTGGATTTGAACAGCAGTACGAAGGGCGGTCTGATCCTGTCGAATGTAACGATTCTGGATACAGAATTGATACCTTACGGTACAAATGTATTTCAAGGGATTACCGCCGCCAATGCCGATGTGAATATGGAGTTGCGTGGCGTAATGGTTTATAACGACGGTCTGTACCCGGTTGTTCCTGCCGGTATTTATGTATGGAACGGTTATTACTGGACGCAGGACGGCAATTGCGGCCCGGTTATTACCTCTTCGTCACCGTCGCCTGTTTCGATTACTGCAGGAGGGAGTACGGCATTGAGCGTAACTGCCCTTGGCTGCCCTACGCTTGCATACCAGTGGTACACGAGTGCGGACGGAACCGTTAACAGCTTAACTTCGATAGGTGGCGCGACTGAGGCAAGCTACGACACTCCGACCGATT
>JAISFI010000307.1 GCA_031263685.1 Dysgonamonadaceae bacterium
GTTCTTCCGTATAGGAGCAAGCCGGCTGGCCAACAACTTGCTGGAGAGTATGAAATAGTAATTTGAGAATGTGCCATAAATCCAGTTATATATGGTGTTAATATTTAGCGTTTTAAAATGGCTTTAGCCAAATATTCCGACTGAAGTCCCTTTGTAATATTGACTAAATTTGTTTGCAAAAATTAAACAATCACTCGAATATATGCCGGTAAAAAGAAAAAAGACAGCTAAAAAAACGGTTAAAAAAGAAAGCTTTCCTAAAATTACGCCAATTTACTGTCCTGATAACATGAGCCTTGAGGCGTGGCAAACGGCGCTGAGAAAGCAGGTGGCGGAAAAAGCAATGTTCAATATTGCACCTATGCAGAAAGGGCAGGTTTTCGGCGATTTCGAGGTGAAGAACCCACGCACGAATTATACATATAAAGTTGCTTTCAGGGGAATGAACAGCAATTGGAATTACTGTTCGTGTCCCGATTTTAAAACAAACCAATTGGGTACCTGCAAACATGTGGAAGCTGTGCGGATTTTTCTGGAAAGCAAACGCAAGCGTTTTCCCGCCGAATTTATTCCGGCTTACACATCGGTATATCTCTCCTACAAAGGCGAACGCACGGTACGCATCCGTATTGGTTCGGACAACGCAGACGCATTCCGCGAACTCGCCCGCAACTATTTTTCGGAGGAAGGCGAGCTGAATGGAGATAGCTACGGCAGGTTTTCGGATTTTCTGCGCGAAGCGAAAAAAATCAATGCCAACTTCCGTTGCTACAACGACGCTATGGAATACATCATCGATGTGCGCGAACGGAACCGCCGCCGCCAGTTGATCGAAACAAAATATCCCGACGGGAAATTGCCCGGATTACTCCGCGCCGAATTGTACCCCTATCAGGAAAAGGGAATCCTCTTTGCTGCGCGCGCCGGCCGCAGCATCATTGCCGATGAAATGGGATTGGGAAAAACTATCCAGGCCATCGGTGCATCGGAATTGATGAGATGCGAGTTAGGAATCTCATCCGCACTCATCATTTGCCCGACTTCACTCAAATACCAGTGGAAAAGGGAAATCGAACGTTTCACGGGCCAGACGGCGCTCGTCATCGAAGGCAACCATCTGAAACGCCGCGAACAATACGGACATTCCGAGTTCTACAAAATAGTATCGTACCAAAGCGCTGCGAACGATATTAAAATATTGAAAACGTTACGGACAGATTTGCTGATCATGGACGAAGCGCAGCGCCTGAAAAACTGGAATACGCAGATTGCCCAGGCAGCCAAACGCATCTTGGCGGATTACAAGATCGTCCTGTCGGGGACGCCGTTCGAAAACAAACTTGAAGAACTGTACGCTATCGCGCAATATGTCGATCCTTATGCGCTGGGGCCGTATTACAAATTCATGGGAGATCACCGGATAGCTTCAGATACCGGAAAAACCACCGGGTATAAAAACCTTAACAACATTGGCAATTTGCTCGGAAACATACTTATCCGCCGCCGCAAACGCGATGTGAATATTCAGTTGCCCGAACGGATGGATAAAATTCTGTTTGTGCCAATGACGAAAGAACAAAGAGGAATGCACGACGAGTTTAAGCTCAGTGTCGCCCAACTCGTACTCAAATGGCAACGGATGCGGTTTCTGAGCGAGGCCGACCGGCAACGGTTATTGCTGATGCTCAACCAGATGCGCATGGTATGCGACAGCACTTACATTTTAGACCAGCACAGCCGTTTCGATACAAAAATCGATGAATTGATGAATATCCTGAACGAGGTATTCGAATCGGGAGACGAAAAGGTCGTCATTTTCAGCCAATGGGAACGTATGACGCGCCTTGTCGCCGCCGAGCTGGACAAACTGGGAATCGGTTATGAATACCTGCACGGCGGGGTGCCGTCGGCAAACCGGAAAGCGTTGATCGACAATTTCGCCGACGATCCTTCGAGCCGGGTTTTTCTGTCCACCGATGCCGGAAGTACAGGACTTAACCTTCAAACGGCTTCGCTGCTCATCAACCTCGACCTGCCGTGGAATCCTGCCGTGCTCGAACAGCGCATTGCCCGCATACACCGCATGGGTCAAAAACAAAACGTGCAGATAATCAACCTGGTATCTATCGGAACGATAGAGGAACAGTTGCTCACCACGCTCAATTTCAAATCTTCGATGTTCGAAGGAGTGCTCGACGACGGAGCCGACACGGTCTTCCTCGAAGAAAGCAAATTCAGCAAGTTGATGGACACAGTGGAAACCTTGACGAAAGATGCACCGGATGCTAATGCCGGCATACCGTCCGTCGGAAAAGAAGAAATCGAGAAGAAATCGGAAATACCGGAACCCGTTCAGCCTCCGCTGCCTTTCGAAGACGAAAACGAAATGGACGAAAGGGAAGAACTTTCCGCAACAGAACAAACCGATGCGTTGGAAACGCCAACCGAATCTTCGCCGCAAGAATTGATTTCGGAAGGAATCCGTTTCATCAGTTCGTTTGCCAAAGTTTTATCCTCGCCGGAAAAAACCGAAGAATTTGTCGGGGCGCTCATCGAAGAAGACAAAGAAACGGGCAAGACCTCGTTGCGCATCGATGTTCCCGATAAGACGACAGTTGTAAACCTGTTAAATGCATTCGGAAAACTGCTCAACAATATAAAATGACTGGGAGCCGGACTGCAATGGCATAGTATTTGGCGATCCATACGATATGGTATTTTATGTCATAATGGGTATGGGAACAGCTTTTGTAACTCTGCATGGGGCTTTTTATTCCGGAAGTAATAATTCTTCTCCACTTGAAAGCGGGGATTTCACCCATCCCAGAATTATAAATTAAACCCCAAAGTTTTTATAGATAACTTTGGGGTTAATTCGTATATAATTACCTTACTGATGTTACGCAATACCGGAACAAACTTCTACAGTTAACGGGATACGAGATACGAGATACATGATTCCTCATTCTTCATTTTTCACTTTTCACTTTCCCGTTTTTAACTAAAAAGTAACAAACCTCTACAGTTAACGAGATACGAGATACAAGTTACGAGTCGCTTCGCGCTGCTAACAGCTAATGGCTAATAGCTAACGAAGATACCCCGGAGGCAAAACCTTACTGTAACTATTCATTTCCGGGGGCTCAACAGCAGAAGGAGCTGGAGCCGCAACCATTTCTGCTGTTTCCGGTATCTCCCGCTTTTCCTTTTTCTCCGTTTCCGGGAAGAAAGGGTACTCCCTGCCTTCATAGACAATCGGAATATCCTCCTGATCCATAGCCAGTTTTTGCATCTCGTCCCTGAGTCTGTCGGCAATACCCGCATCCGATACCCGTATCTCACACTTTGTCGGCTCAAATTGCTGTTTATCAGCTTTCTTGCGGTCGTTGCGCTCCAACACCCATTGAATAGCCCGCAGATCGGGAGGATATTGCTTATGCTTTATTACCCGGGACTTATCGATCCATTCGGAAGGGTTACTGCGCGATGGTTCACAGACGATCCTTTCTTCGGTAACCATATAACCTTCAAGCCGTTGTTTCAACGAAATCCGTGCCATTCTCACCAGCAGTTCGTCGCAACGGTCTGCCGCTTCCTCCACGGCCTTACGGAACTCCGGCTTCCCGTTTTTCCATTCATAAAATGTCTTCCTGTCGATCCCCACGGCATTGCAAATTTCCGATACGGTGTACATATCAGTTTCAATAAGCCCCACAATGCGCTCAACCAGTCTGTCCGAATATTTCATAATCTGTATAATTTAAGTTAAAAAAAAATATAACCAGCGCGGATTTGCAATCCGTACTCCTTATATAGATAAATTCAGGAAAAATTCAATGGTTCCACCCTGGGATTCCGGAGCAGGGCACGGACAAATGTCCGCGCCGGCGGGGGCAAAAGGAACGCAAGCAATCTGCGATTGCGCGCAGAAAAAAGAAAAAAGCCCGCTAATGAATTAGCAGGCTTTCTTTCGAAAAGATAAACTATTTAGTTTTACTTATTTTGCTTCTGTCGTTTTCTTGGAATGTTCTTTTTTGAAGATTGTCCAGGCTATCGGTGTTGCTACAAATACCGAAGAGTATGTACCAATAAAGATACCGATAAAGATAGCGAATGTAAAGCTTCTGATCGTGTCGCCGCCTAATAAGAAGATACAGAACACCACCAACATCGAACTTAAAGCTGTATTCAGCGTACGGCTCAAAGTCGAGTTCAAGGCTTCATTTATTGTTTCCGTTATATTCCGTTTTGGATACATATTCCTGATTTCACGAATACGGTCGAAGATAACTACCTTATCGTTAATGGAATATCCCACTACGGTAAGTACCGCCGCTATAAAGGATTGGTCAACCTCCATCGAGAACGGCATAATCTTATATAATAAAGAATATAAGATTATAACCATCACAGCATCATGCG
>JAISFI010000374.1 GCA_031263685.1 Dysgonamonadaceae bacterium
TAAACTGAAAGAAGAACGCGTGCGAAAAGTGGTCGAACAGGTAATTATCGGGGAAGGAGCGAACATTGAAACCTTATCTGACGATTATAATTATGTGAAAGATTTAGGTTTAATCCGGGAAGTCAACAAGATAATCGAACCGGCAAATCCTATCTATGCCGAAGTGATAATCCGAACATTAAATCACGATGAACAGCGAACATTGAGCTCTGATGAAAGATTTTCCGATTACGAAATGCCCAAATACTACAAAAACAGCAGCGTCGATATGAATCTGTTGTTACAGGATTTCCAGCAATTTTGGCGGGAAAATTCGGATGTTTGGGAGGAACGTTTTCAATACAAAGAAGCAGCGCCACACTTGATTTTGCAAGCCTTTCTGCAACGGGTTTTCAACGGCGGCGGCGATGTGACGCGGGAAATGGCAACAGGTAAAAACCGTTTGGATTTGTGCATTAGCTATAAAAACAAAAAATATCCGATCGAACTGAAAATTAACCGAGGCAAAAAATCAGTAGAAAAAGGGGTTGAGCAAATAGTAGGGTATATGAATACGCTCGCTTGCACAGAGGGTTGGCTTATCGTTTTCGACAGAAAAAAAGAAACATCCTGGGACGAAAAAATCTATCAAAAAACAGCGGTTGTTGACAAGAAGACGGTAAATATTTTCGGTTGTTGAGAAGAAGACAAAGGACAAAAAGAAATAATCGGAATATTTCATGTAAGTTTGCATTTTCTAAACAACATCAAACAAATTTTCCATGTCTCTTCCATCTTTCCTTCCCATATCCATCAACATCGCCGGCAAGAAAATATTGCTGATCGGCGGAGGGAACGTTGCTTTTCATAAAGCCTCCCTTTTGTTGCGCTACACGAATGACGTAACGGTTATTGCGCCGGAGTTTCACGCCGGATTTGATGCATTGCCGTTCCGCCTAATCAAAAAAAAATATGAACCGGATGATTTAAATGGCGCTTTTCTTGTGTATCTTTGCACGGAAAATGAAGAATTGAATGTGAAAATAAAATCGGCGTGCGAGAACAGAAAAATATTGACAAGCGTATGCGACAATCCGCAGCTTTGCGATTTCGTTTCTCCGGCTATTTATAAGGAGGATTATGTGAGCATTGCCGTCTCGTCCAATGCGCAAAACGTCCGGCAATCTATCGCTGTCCGTGACCAAATACAAAAATTAGCAGCAGATGGCGTTCTGCAAATTAAATGACACAATACGAATCAAATGATACAGTGCAAGTTGATTGATAATGTCCACTTTTCACTGGAAGAACGGGAAGTTCTTTCGGGTGTGTTATCTGTGGACGAAAATCAGGCCCATGTCATGCTTAAAACTTGCAACCGCACAGAAATCTACTGGGGCGAAGGAACGGTGCCCGAAACGATACTTCGCCACCTGTACCGCATTGCTTCCGGTCTGGAATCGGGTATTATCGGAGAACATGCCATACAGGGGCAGTTGAAGTTGGCCTATCTGGTGGCTTGCGAAAAATATCCCCTCTCTTCTTCCATCCACAGACTTTTCCAAACGGCTATCCGTGCCGGGCGGAGAGTTAGAAATGAAACCCGTATAGCATCGGGCGCCGTATCTCATAGCCAAGTGGCTATCGACCTTCTGAAAAAAGAGCAAATCGATTTGAAACAAAAAGTAGTAAGCATTATCGGCGTCAACAAAATAACGGAAGATATTCTGAAATTCCTGACCGCTAACCAGTCTGTGAACATCTTCTTAGCCAATAGAAACGTCGATAAGGCAGTAGCACTGGCCGAAAAATATCATGGAACAGCCGTTCCCCTGCACCACAAAAAATCCATGCTGGATTTTACTGATGTACTGATTAGCGCCACCTCTGCCCCGCATTACCTCGTCGAAAAAGACGATATACATCCGGATAAAGAAATATTAATCATTGATTTGGCTTTTCCAAGAGATATCGATCCGGCTTTATCTGCCTGCAAACAGGTAAAACTTTTCGATCTTGAAGCTGTAGAACAATACGCTCGCCATAACTTGTCCCTGAGAACAAATGAAATTGAACGGGCGGAGCAAATCATTGAAGAAGAAATTTGCAAATTCAACGCATGGATCAGCCATCTCCAACCGCAATATCATAGCATATCATGAATAGAACAAACGCTATACAGGCATACCGGGAGGCATTGCAATACATACCGGGAGGCGTCAACAGCCCGGTCAGAGCGCTAAAGAGCGTAAAAGAAACTCCCTTATTCATCAAGAAAGCGCATAAAGTTACCCTGACGGATATTGATGATAACCGACTGATCGATTTTTGCATGTCGTGGGGAGTATTTATTCTCGGACACGCCCATCGTCCCGTCAACGAATCCATCAGAAAAGCAGTAGCCTACGGAAGCAGTTATGGGGCGCCCTCATTGCAGGAAACAACCCTGGCGAAACTGATCAACCGTTATTTTCCTTCCATGGAAAAACTGCGTTTCGTTAACTCCGGCACAGAAGCGGTGATGAGCGCCGTCCGCCTGGCCAGAGCATATACCGGACGCAACATTCTGGTAAAATTCGATGGATGCTATCATGGTCATGCCGATCATCTATTGGTTGCGGCCGGTTCCGGCGCCGCACAATTAACCCAATCTTCATCGGCCGGTGTTCCGGATACATTTACGGCTTTTACCGTTTCCCTGCCGTTCAATGATACGGAGGCAGTCGACGCCTTATTTCGGGAAAGAGGAGAGGAAATTGCAGCCGTTATCGTTGAGCCGGTACCTGCCAATATGGGTGTAATAATTCCTGAACCGGGTTTTTTACAGCATTTGAGAACAGTGACGGAAAAGTATCAAAGCGTATTGATTTTCGACGAAGTAATTACAGGATTTCGTTTGTCGATTGGCGGTGCACAGCAATATTTCGACATCTCTCCGGATATGACTACCTTAGGTAAGATTATCGGAGGCGGATTCCCGGCTGCAGCATTTGGCGGTAAACGGGAAATTATGTCACTGCTGGCTCCGGAAGGGAATGTTTATCAGGCAGGTACATTATCCGGAAACCCGGTTGCTATGTCGGCCGGAATAGCCACGATAGAAATACTGAGTAAAGACCGTTTTTACGAAAATCTGGAAAAGGTATCACGGTCGTTTTTTTACAAACTGTCGGACATTGCTTTTTATCACGGAATGACGGTAAATCATATTGGTTCCATGTTTACCATCTTTTGTGCTCCAACAAAAATCAATCATTATGAGGACGCGAAAAGAACAGACCAACAACGATTCGGCAAGCTTTTCCGACATATGCTGGCCAATAATATATATCTTTCGCCATCGCCTTTTGAAGCAAATTTTTTATCCAGTGCGCATAACGAAGAGCATTTGCGTACGTTTCTTTATGTTTTGAGAAAATTTAAGGCATAGGATGGATAAAGTGAAAAGTGAAAAGCGAAAAATGAAAAGTGAAAAATTAAGAGTAATATCAAATAATATAATCAATGAAAGAGCAGGTTAGTCAACAGCAAGCGGGATTTTCGACAAAAATTATCAATTGCAGATATGCCAAGCCGGATGCACACGGTTCCATATCGTTTCCCATCTACAGGAATGCCGCCTTTGAGTTTGAAGATTCAAATACAATCGCTGCAGCATTTCAATACAGAACAGATTTACACACATATTCGCGTATCTCCAATCCGACGGTACATCATCTTGAATCGAAAATAAAAGCTGCATCGGGAGCGGAAAACGTTATGACACTGGCTTCAGGAATGGCCGCTATTTCCGATACATTCCTGACAGTTGCCTATGCGGGGAGTAATATCGTTGCTTCACCTCATCTGTTCGGCAATACTTTTTCGCTGCTGAATTTTACTCTGGCAAGTTTTGGCGTAGAAGTTCGTTTTGTAAATACAGACCATTTGGACGAAATTGCCGCCGCTATCGACGAAAATACTTGTGCTTTTTTCTGCGAGGTTATTACGAACCCGCACATGGAAATTGCCAATCTGCCGGAAATATCCAAGCTGCTGAAAGCGAAAAATGTTCCGATGATCATCGACACGACATTGGTTCCCTGGTGTGGCATGGATAGCCGGAAATGCGGCATCGACATAGAAGTGGTTTCTACCACAAAATATATTTCGGGAGGCGCAACCGGTCTGGGAGGTGCAATTATCGACTATGGTACTTTCAACTGGACAGCAAACCGCAAACTTCAACACCTCCCCGAACCGAAAGGGATGTCACGCTTTACCTACAAATTGCGATCGGAGATAGCCCGGAACATCGGCGCCTGCATGAATCCCGACACGGCTTATCAGCAGGCGTTGGGCATGGAGTCTTTACAGTTGAGATACGAAAAAATGTCGACCACGGCATACGAACTGGCGCAATATCTATCTCAATATTCCAAGATTGTGAAAGTCAATTATCCTAAGTTGGCACATTCTCTTTACAAAAATATATCGGACGATATATTTATTGGTAATCCGGGCGCCATGCTGACCATCAATTTGAACAGCAAAGAATCCTGTTACAAGTTCATGGATAAACTTCAGGTGATTCGCCGGGCTACCAACCTGTTCGACAACAAGACGCTTATCATTCACCCGGAATCTACTATTTACGGAACATTTACGCCGGAAATGAAGAAGGTGATAGGGATTGAACCGACTCTTATCCGCTTATCCACAGGATTAGAGGACTTGAATGATTTAAAGAACGATATTGATGGGGCATTGAATGATTTATGATGGTTAGTACATCAATTCTTAAAAAAATCTTACCGAATATTTTGTTTTTCAATTTTTTGCAGTACTTTTGTAGCAAAAATTTTTAAAAATGAAAACTTTTTATGATTGTGAAAATTAATAATGTAGATTTATGTTTTTTTAATGAAAATTGTTTAGTAGTTTCGAATAATTTCGCAACACACACATCTTAGCATGGTGCAGATATAATCCTCGTTCACAAATCTGTCTCATTTCGAAGTCTCCAGACAAGGAATTATTCCTTTTTTTGGGAAGTTTTTTTACGTACACGCACACCTCATAATATTATTTACAAACCACAATTACTCACTATTAAACACTCAACTTATGAAACAAACCAATCTCTTATCCGTTTCTGCAACGGAGAGCACTAATCATGCCCATCCAAACCCGCAGTCATTACGGATGGCTCTTTATGCGATGTTCTCTATCCTCCATCCTCTACGCAACATCTTTAACAGGCACAAAACAGTTCTGCTTGGCCTGCTGATGTGTCTAAGCGCTTCCTTTCAACTGAAGGCACAGGTACTGAATGTAAGCTGGACATCGGGATATCCGGCCTTCAGTAACCCTTACATCGGGATTCTCAGTGAAGACGATTCCTTAAAGCTCCGTTTCACCATCAATACCGATAATTCTTCCGGAGAAGCCCTCAAAACAAGACTTGTCCGGCTGGTATTGCCTACAGGCGTAACTGCCGTGAGCGCTGCCAATGGCGGCAACGTGACAGGAGTTATCACAACAGGAGCCATCTCACAGTCGGGAACAACATGGAATATTCCCATTAGCAGCATCTCTTATAATGCGGAAGTAAATCTGGTGGTCATGTTAAGGGCCGGCAGTTGCAGTAGCCCCACCGGTTCGTACAATACAACAGTATCCATTCTATCTGGTGGAGCAGTTTTGGATGACGGCTCCAGAAGCATCCAGTTAAATGTTGTGAAACCCAACATCACAGCCGCTCCACAGGTGACAAGCCCGATAATGCCAGATCTGAACGACCCGTTCACCTACAACATCCCCTTGAGCGTATCAAATAATGTCAGTGCCAAGTCCATGAGAATAACCATCACCAAAGACCAGTTTACGACGCTTTCCAACTTTAAGCTGGGATCCAAAAATATTACGCCTAGCGCCAATTCAACCGCTACATCGGTCGTCTTGAATTTGACGGAAGCCATTGTGGGTACTGGCACTCCCATCAGCGCTGCCCGTCCACAAACCTTGCAGTTTATAGCGAAAGCAGGCGTAGGAGGCAGCCGTTCCATATCGGCGACTTATAATTATCCGCAAGGTACTGCCTGTGAAAGCAATAAAAGTCTGTTTACGCTTACACTCACCTACCCATCGGTTCCGGGCATAGCCGTAGTACAGAATGGAGGTTCAGGCTGGGTGTATAATCATCCATCTACAGCTGCAGTGATCCAAAAGGCCTACGATGGCGTTACAACGAACTGGATACGGTATGTATTTACAAACACGGGAAATGCTCCAATCGGCAGATTTACCATAATGAGCCGTTTGAATGAGTTTGGTTGTATCAATGATACGGCTACTATTTATTATAAAATAGGGAACTCTCCGGTAAAGGCAGTCGAACGACCTTATAGTTATTCCTATCCCCTGGCAAGTTATTACAACCGTCATGAAAATGATATGTTAACAAAGCCTGCACTGATTGGAAAACCAACGCGAGTCACTTACACTGTTGAGGAAGAGGTTTCTGCCGGTGCGGTTGTATACCTGTGGGTTCCGGCATTAGTGGGTACCTTCGACAACACCCCGTGGGGTATTCCTCCGGCAGGAATAAATGAAACGTACAATCTTGTGAACATAAACCAGCGAATGATGAGAGCCGAAAATGGATCAACTACCGCATACGATCTCAATGGAAATCAGGTTAGCATTGTAGGTTCTCTCGAAGGCGGGTATGAATGGACTCCCACATTTGTTGCGCCATTGGGAAGCGAACAGATAAAACCCGGGCAGGATAAATGGGTAATTGTCCCGATATATTTTAACTCAATCAATCCTGCCAATAATTACAGTTCCACTTTGCACATGCAGTTGCCGAAATGGATGGAATTATACGATGACGGGGTTAATCTCAGCAATTCCATCAAGTTGAATGGCCGTAATTTAGCAACCGGCAATACAGTATCCCACAATTCTGCAAGCAATACTTATAGTTTGACCGTACAATCGACAGGAGCACTTAGCGGAGATGTTTCCTTTCGATATCGGGGCAAGAATAATACTAATCCCACCTATGCAGATAATCAAACGGATACTATCCGGTACTGGATTGACTGGGATTCCGGTTATGGCTTAACGGCAGGTTCTGCCGCGCGTATCGCCCGCCCGCTGATAGAATATCACGCCAAGAATATCCAGCAGATAGAATATCTCGTAAATTTTGACGGAATAACACTTAACAGTTTTGCGCTGGAACGCATCAGCCGTGGATTAAAAGTACGCATGGGCACAGGCATTGCGAGTGACTTGCGCACACCAGACGACGGCTCGCTGGCAGATTTCAGAGACATAGACAACGAAATGTATCTTCAGGGTGATACCGGTCGAATCGTACTGGAAGGACGGACTCTCGCCAATCCATACGAATACCTGTACGTACTGATCAATTCGGCCTACCGGCCTTATTTCAACTTTGCAGGCTTGGATCAGGCAAATCAGGATACCCGTGCAACTGTTTACGTTGCCGGAACTTCTCCTTACACCATCACCGGTGCCACCATTGTAGAAAGTGGAGAGAACTGTTACTTAAAATTTTACAATCCCGGCAAGTTCCCTGCAAATACGAACGTAAAAATCACAGTTCCTTTTGTTGCCGGTAACACCATAACTGCAAAGAAAAATTCTGTGAAAATAGACGTTTACCTGTCGGATGCAAATATCAATACTCCTCTCAGTCCACAACCTGCCGACAGGCATGGAATGGAATTTGTATCGGGGAAATTCGGCACACACCGCAGAAACGGCGGACCGGGAGCATATAATAATACTCAGGCATCAATAAGCAGTGGGACAACCAGTATATCCCTGGGATATATACGAGCGACTGCTGGCAATGTTGGATATGTCTATCCTAACGAATATCGCCCCTACATGCATCCAAACACTATGACGATCAAGATTCCCGCCGGTTATACTGCCGGTAACTTTAGAATAGTGAAATATTCCAGCTTTCTTGATGCGAGTTCGTTGCTAAAAGATGATCATAGCATATCCTCCAAAAGTTCGACAATCAATTCGGATGGAAGCATTACCTATATCTACGACGTTGCCAGCATATACGATTTTACGGCAAACACGTACGACAAAGCTGTAGCTGCCGGTACTGCCGGTAAATGGATCGCACCGGATGATGCTATATATTATTATGCTTACGTGAATTTAACGCCAAGCCCCTTAGCCCCATCTCAGGGAACTGTTCAAAGTACATTTAACTATAAGATATTACCTGATTATACAACAGAAACAGCGCAAAATACGGTGAATACATCTGTGAGCTATAACGGCGTCAGAGGTGAATTAACCATCCCAACCAGCACAATCACCGGATATGACTACAGTGTAAGCGTGCCGTCGATTATTGCCTCTATTGTTTCTTCTGCTAATGCCGGCACTCGCAAGGCATGGCTGTTTGTAGAGGGCAATATCAGGGATGTAAGCCTGCAAACAGCCGCTTCGGGAACGCTCTCTGCCACCTCCATTAGCGGCAATAAGGGTTACTGGATTGCATTGGGCGATTTAACGATGGGAACTCCCGAATCTTATCAGTTAAACTACACACACAATAGCATGAAAGCCGCAGGCGACAGTGTACGTGTATATCTGGTGGCCAATTTCAATAATACCGGCACTTGGTCGCCGACTACGACTGCGCCTGTCAATGTAAATGATACCGAGCATCTGGGAGGCTCCAAATGGATCGTTACAAGGCCATCGACCAATTCGGTGATTCAAGGCGACATCAAAGTTCCGAGTGATAAAATTACCTACAACGTCCCATACAACGTAATGCTCACTGTCGACAGCCGCGCCGGCGAAGCGGATTT
>JAISFI010000379.1 GCA_031263685.1 Dysgonamonadaceae bacterium
TGGAGTTAAAAAAGCTGAAAGAAGGAAAGATTTTTTGTGCCATTTTTATGATTGCCGATCGTTATTTAACACCACAAAAGTAATACATATTTTTGATTGTGCAAAAAAAGGGAGAAAAAAATATGAATTGGCAGACGCGCGCAGCCCTTTCGGTTAATCCGGTTTTTGTTGTTGTCGGGCAAATTCTTTGGGCGTCATGCCGAATTGCTTTTGGAACAGTTTGATAAAGTGGGAAGAAGAATTAATCCCCACCAGATAACAGACTTCCCCGATGCGGCAGTTCCCTTTCCGGATCAGTTCGGCGGCTTTGCGGAGGCGGATGAGGCGGAGAAAATCGGAAGGAGTCAGTTCCAGCAGGGCTTTGATTTTCCGGTGCAGGTTGGAACGGCTCATGAAAACGATTTCCGATAAACGCTCCACGTTGAACTCGGCATCGGTGATGTTTTCCTGAATAATGTCAATGATTTTTTGAATGAACTGTTCGTCCGCCCGGTTCATTCCGATCTGCTGAATCGGCAGGAACGGCTTGCGCATGAAGGCTTCCTTCTCCCGGCGGCGATTGCTGAACAGGGTGCTGAGCTGGGTAATCAGGTGACTGAACGAGAACGGTTTTTCGACATAAGCGTCGGCGCCCATCTCCAGACCGTGGATTTTGCTTTGCAAGTCGTTTTTGGCGGTAAGCAAAACGACCGGAATGTGACTGTGTTCCAAATTGCTCTTGATGTTCCGGCAGAGTTCAAAGCCGTCCATTTCGGGCATCATCACGTCTGTCAGTACCAGGTCGATGTTTTTTTCTGTCAGTACTTTCAGAGCTTCGAAGCCATTGGCGGCTTTTTCTACCGCAAAGTGTTTCCGCAGTTGATCGACGATGAACGAAAGCATTTCCTCGTTGTCTTCCACTACCAGAATGATTTCGGTGTTGATTTTTTCGTCCTTGCTCTCGCTTTCCGACAGGATGTAATCGTTTTCCGGGGGCGCCGTTTCTTCTTCCATCTCCTCCTGTCGAACCGGAAGTTTCAGGACAAAACCGTTTTGCCCTTCAATTTCTTCAAAATACAGTTCGCCCTGATGCAATTCGGACAGGGAACGCGCCAACGACAAGCCGATACCCGAACTGGAAGCGCTGTTCCGGTATTTGTTCACCTGATAAAAAGGATCGAAAATTTTTTCCCTCAAGTCCTCCGGAACCAGTGCGCCGTCGTTCCGGATTTGAATGTTGACAAAACCGTCTTCCCGCGACAAATTCACTTCGGTGCACTGTTCGGAATAACGCAGCGCATTGGAAAACAAATTATTGAGTATCTTTATGAATGCTCCCTTATCCAGAGCGGCAAACACGTTTTCGGAAGGCAACGAGAGGCTGACGGATTTATTTTGATGCCGGAAAGCCGTTTCAAATTGTGTAAATACGGTGCGGAGTATTTCCGTAACGTTATTCATTGCAATAGTCAGTATAAACTTGTTGCTGTCTATTTTTCTGAAATCAAGCAGTTGATTGACCAAATTCAGGAGTTCGGAAGTGTTTTTGTTCATGAGCGTGAGGTTCTTCACGATTTCCGGATCCGGAATATCCATCTCCAGCATCGACTCCAAAGGACCATTGATCAGCGTGACCGGCGTCCGTATGTCGTGGGCGATATTGGTAAAAAATTCCACTTTTGAACTGTACAGTTCCTTTTCTTTTTCCGATTCGAAATGCTGTTGTTTTTCCATGCGTTTCCGTTCCGCATTTTTCCTGTAACGGCTGAGCGCATAATATAAAAATGCGATTGTGAACAGGATATAGCCGGTAATGGCTATTTTCGACAGCCACCACGGCGGCAGTATGGTTATTTCCAGGGCGGCTTCCTGTTCGTTCCAAAGATTGTCTTTGTTGCTTCCTTTTACGCGGAAAATATATTTTCCCGGTGGAAGCTTGGCGTACAGGGCGCTGCGTGTATTGCTGGTATACGTCCAGTCTTCGTCTGCGCCTTCCATTTTATAGGCGTAGCGGTTGGCTTGCGGGGCGGCGTAACTGAGCGCAACAAATTCGAAGCCGATATTCGACTGGTTGTGCCGGAGCGTCATTTTCCGGGTGTGGGCAATCGCTTTTTCCAGGGGCGTATCTTTTGTGAGGAGATTGACTTCCCGGTTGAATATCGTTAACTGGGTGATATAGACGGGCGGGACAAACCGGCTTTCTTCAAAGTGACCGGGATCGAATGAGATAAGACCGTTCAGTCCGCCGAAATAGAATTTACCGCTGGAGGACGCTAATGCCGCCTTGTAGTAAAATTCCTTGACAGGCAAGCCGTTGTTATTGGAAAAGACTTTCACTTCCTTACTTGCCGGATCAAATTTCACCAAGCCGTTGTTAGTCCCAAACCACAGTTTGTGTTCTTTGTCTTCGATGATTTTATAGGCAATGTCGTCGGGAAGCCCGTTGGCAATGGAAAAGGAAGTAAAATTGTCGCTTTCCTTATTGTAGCGGCAGATTCCTCCCCGGTCGGTAGCAAACCAGAGGTCGCCCAGCGAAGTTTCGGTAATGTCGCTGACGGAATTGGAACTCAACGAAAGGCTGTCGTTCCCGTTGGCGGTATAATGCTTTATTTGCCGGGTAGCCGGATGGTATTTGTAAACGCCGTTTCCCATCGTTGCTACCCAGATTGATCCGTTGGAATCTTCCATGATGTCGTAAATATAATTTAAGCCGAACTCGTCCATGCGTTCAAAACGCAGCGTTTCCCGATTGCCCCGGTAGACGTTCCAGCCGTTTCCGAGCCATATTTGACCGTAGCGGTCTTCGCAAATGGCATAGACACTTGCTTCGTCCAGTTTCAGGTCGGTTCCGGAATAGTGGCGAACCTTAAATTCGGGCAGTTGAATGATGTCCAGTCCGTTTTTGAACAAGCCGATCCAAGCCTGCTCCCGGTCGATCAACATTCCGAGTACCAGATTGTTGTTGTGAAGGGACAAGCCTTCTTTCAGTCCGATTTGTTTAAATTCTTTTTTTTGCGGATTAAAGATGTTCAGTCCGGCGTCTTCGGAGGCAATCCAGATATTTCCGTCGGCGTCTTCATGCAATTCGCGTATGCGCCGGCTGCCGATTGACCGCCCGGAACTCGTGGGGATATGCCATTCGAAATCAAGTCCTTTCTTAGACAGGTAATTGACTCCGCCAAAAGTAGTGCCGATCCAGACACCGTTTTCCCTGTCTTTATAGAGGCTTTCCACGACGTTGTCCGAGAGGGAATAGGGAACCATCGGGTCGTGTTGGATGTGCACCTGTTTGTTTTCCTTTTCGTTGATAATGAAGAGTCCGGCTTGTGTTCCCACCCACAATTCGTCGTTGATGTTCATTACCCGGCGGATAATCTTGTAATGGACGTCCGGGGCGTTTACGTCGGTCAATGTATTTTTGCGTTTATTCAGTTTTCGCAGCCGTCCCTCGTGGATGCCTAAAACCAGTTCTTCCCCGTAATCGCACATGGTATAGATATTTTCATTTTGCAGGGTACTGCCGTTATTGTCGCCGAGATACTGGGAAAAAGAATCGGTTTCCCGGTGATAGAGGTAAACGCCTCCGCCATTGGTGCCGATCCAGACCATGCCGTTGGGTTCGATGCAGATACTTTCGGGATTCCCGTTGTCGGGCAACTGCACGTTGCCGCCAATGGCGTAGTGTTTCAAGCCGCCTTGATTGGGGTGGTAACGGAACAAGCCCTGATTGGGGATCACAATCCAGATGTTATTATCCAGGTCTTGCCGGATGTCGGCCACCCAGTCCGTGATTTGCATCTGTTCGGGGGTTGTCGGGTTGAAAAAGGAGAAGGTTTCATAAACCGGGTCGAAAATGTAAATTCCCTCATCCGTTCCCACCCACATTTTCCGGTCGCCGCTTTCGAAGAGGGACGATATGTTGTTATTCCTTTTTTTCTGAACGGGATCGTAACAGTCGAAAACTTTCATGGCAATTCCGTCGTAACGGTTCAAACGGTTGCGGGTGCCGAACCAGACAAAACCGTAACTGTCCTGTATAATAGTCTTTACACTTACCTGCGAGAGTCCCGACTCGCCGCTAATGCCGGAAAAAGAGTAGCTGGTGCGCGTTTCACCCTGTCCGGCGAGGGAAACGAAAATGCAAATGGAAAAGAAAATATGCCGCATCCGGAGTTCGTTTAAGTGTTATTGAAACTGCAAATGTAAGCATTTTTTAAAAATTATGAGTTATAAGTTATGAATTATGAGTTAAAAACAAAAATGGAGAGAGTTTTAACACTTTCCCCGCTTCAGTACCCAGAGTCAGGGGGTGAGATATTAAAAATCCATCTAAATGTAACGAATTATTGTAGCGCAATTTATTATATAAATAACTATATATTAATAATATAAATGCAATATTCCTTTCGGAATTAAATCCTCACTACCGTCTATTGAGGAGATTGAAAATGAGTTGAATAAAAATAATGAGGAGGAATAATTATGGCAGGAGGACACTTTGATTATCAACAATACAAAATTAATGAAATTGCGGATTCGATAGAACGCGAACATTCAGGACGAAAAAGCCACCCATTGGAAGAAGAAAAATTACCTGAAAGCTATCAAGGTGGACTGTAAAGCGTGTTACCGGATGTCCGGTATAAACGATTAAAAATTATATAATTATGAGGAGTTGGTGAAAAAGAAAATGATAAATTGGGACAAAAGTTGTATCTTTGCAGCCGGATTAAACAAAGAAAAAAATTATATATAGAGTGATAAAATATTGATTAAAAAATAATTGAGCTAGCGCTCTTATTCTTCCGGTCTTCGAAATCTGGTAAATTTCATCCGAGAGTAAGGTTGCGAAAGTTCACGTCTTCGGGCGTGGACTGTTCGTATGCTTATTTGGATGGAAGGGTTTACCAGAGCCGGAAGACAGACGGAAATAAGCAATCAGCGAACAGTTTACGCTTTTTTGTTTGCCTGAATTTAAGAGCCAGAGGCGAAAAAAACGGCAGACAACAAATGAAAGAAAGTCTGAAACGACATATTACTAATATATTTTCTTCTCTACATGTAGAGAATATACCCTTTAATGTGTACGAATGTGGAATTGACGTTTTGCCTAAATGGACAAATCAAATTCAACTTACACACGAATTTTTGATATGTTGTGAATTATTTTCAAATGGAGAAAAACTGCAAAAATTTCTATCCAAAGAAATCCATCAGCATGAAAACTATGCGTATTGGTTTGAAGGAGATAGAATTATTGAGGACGAGCAACCAAAACATGACTT
>JAISFI010000408.1 GCA_031263685.1 Dysgonamonadaceae bacterium
ATTTTCGTTAAATAAATATAAAGCACTATTATTCATTTCCACAACCATCATAAAAAACTTTTCACTTTTAGTTTTTCACTTTTCACTTTTAAAAAGTTTGAGCGCAAAGGTAAAGCAAAAAAGATGAAAAACAAGTATTCGTGCAAAAAAAGTTTCTATTTAAAGTTCTGCAAAAAATCCGTCAAATTAATATCCCTATCAATGTCTAATTTCTTCCGGAGGCGGTACCTGCTCATTTCAACGCTCCGGAAAGACATGTTCAGCAAAGGGGCAATATCTTTCGACCTTAAACCCATCCGCAGATAAGCACAAAGTTTTTTATCGCTGATGGTAAGATGCGGGTATCGTTCGCCCATGTGTTTCAGGTAATTTTCATAGACAATGTCGAAGTTTTCTGCAAATTTTTTCCAGTTATCGTCCTGTTCTATGTTTAATTTGATTTCCTGCTGCATTTTGCCGAGTTTTTTCGTAATCTCGGAAACATTCTTCTCCCTTATATCGGAGGATACCCGCTCTATATTCCGGTTGATTTCCAGTAAAATCTCATTTTTTCGGATTAAATTCATGGTAGAACTGGCCAATTCTTGCGATTTATGCCTCAATTCGTACTGCAATTGCTGGTTTTTCAAAGCAATAATTTCATTCTCTTTTTTCTTGGCATCTGCTTGAAAACGTTCTTTCTGTTCGTACATTTCAGTTTCTTTCTTTCGTTGCATTTCAAGCGCTCCTTTTTCAGATCTTTTTTTGATGAATGTAAACAAACGAAAAAGTGAAGCCAAAACGATCATGATATAGACTACAATTGCTATCCAGCTTTCATACCATGGCGGTAAAATCGTAAATTGATACGTTGTCTCTGCCGTTTCTCTTCCCAACAGGTTTTGCGCCTTGACTTTAAAAACATAAGTCCCCTTCGGAAGTTTGGTGTACTCTTTGGTATTTGTGGCCGAGAATTGCGACCAGTCGACATCGTATCCGTCCAACAGGTAACTGTAGGTGATTGATTTTTCATGACCAAATTCGGCAGCGACAAATTCAAACCGAATCGAATTTTCTTTGAACTTGTAGGCCGGTATCACACGCTGTACCTCTTGATAAGCATCCACGATAGCGTCTCTCTCTTTCGTGAGATAAACGTTGCGTATCGCAACTTTCGGCAGCGTTTGCTTTTGCATGTCGGTTTTCGCTTTCTCAACATCCAGCCAGGAAAAACCGTCTTCGGTACTGATAATCAGATGAGAATTATCGACCGCATTGAAGTTTTCAAATCCTAAAATCAGCTTATTAATTAAGGTAGCAAATTCCATTTGAATCAAGCGATAAGTTTTATCTGCTTGCCTGAACGCAATATTGATAGATTGATGGGAAATGCTCCAAATATCGCCGGACGGAGATTCATACAAACGGACAGAATAAGGCTGGATGCCAAACAATTTTTCAAACTTTTCGGAATGTTTCATACAATTTGCCTTGTAGTCATATTCATAAAATCCGCCATCGCTGGAAAAAATAATTTCATGCTTAATCTTAAATAGGAGATTATTTCTCTCCGTGTAAAATCCTTTGGATGTATCGAACAATTCTACAGATACTGCATCCATTTTTTCATTCAGCTTCAGTTTGAATATCCCTTTGATCCAGTGGCTAAACCAGATATTTCCCTCAGCATCTTCTTCAAACATTCCTCCGGAATCGGTAAACCCGTCGATGAAATTGGAAAATACCCATTGACCGTTTACTTTCTTCAGCAGAAAAAATCCCTGATATGACGCACCTAAAATGTAATTCGGATGAGCATCCAAGCGAATCAGATTCCAGGTGCCGGATACCGGAGGTATCTGTTTCGTGTGTTTTCCGTCAACAATAAAGATGCCATGGTCGGTACCACAAAACAAGGTACGGTCTATTGTTTTCAAAAACCATACTTGTCCCTGCATGTGGTCGATAAGTTGAAGATTCAGCGGTTCGGGAGAAGTTTTTAAAGGATACTGCGTTGCATACAGTCCTTGATTTGTACCAAAATACAGCATATTATCTTTGATGATAGAAGTATAACCGGCTCCAAACTGTTGTTTGTTACCGAATAAATTATAAACCGGCGAGTTGATCATCACCAAATCAATCCCTTTGTCCAAACCAAGCCAAAGATTGTCCTGTGCATCGAAAGCGAGACTTAACACCGTGTTATTTTGCAAACCGGTGTGTATATTGGAATATGTATTGGCATCCGTATCCAGGTCTTTAATAACCAGTCCGTTTCTTACCGTTCCAATGGCTAACTTGCTGCCTTTTATTGTCGCGCAAAAAACCTGATTCTCATATAAAAACGGATCAATATCCGTTTTGTAGGGAACAACCTTTTCTCCGTCAAAGACATACAAACCTTGAAAATCGGTAACAAACAGTATCTTTTTATCCTGAAAAGGCAAAATAGCACAGATTTTTTTGTTTTTCAGTATTTCCGAATAAGGTAATACGATAAAAATATCTCCATTCAGTATTTGTACACCCTTGTTGGAATCGGCAATGATTAATGAATGATAGAGGTTGGCCGAGCAATCAATTTTATGGTTAAAATCAAATCGTTTCATCGTTCCCGACTTGTAACGGAAAATCTCCCGGTTTCCCTGAAAAAACAGAGCATCATCAATTCTGTGTATCTTCCATATTTCGTTGAAATTCCGTTCGGACACATTTATTTCCTCTATTAGAGAATGATAGGACAATATGCCTCTTTCATTTCGACAGTAGTACCCCAACTCGTTATAAGCGCCGGCGTAGATTCTATCTTCGATATCGTCGTAATATAAAGAGCGTATGTTCGTATAATTTCGGATGGGATAAATACTCCAGCGATAACCGTCAAATTCTACCAAACCATTGTTATTGGCAAAATACATCCAATGATTTTGGTGTTGTATGATGTCCCAGCTTTGAGTTCCTGCCTTGGATTGTTCTTTAGAAAAATTTTGTACAGGAGGATAAAGGGCGTAAGCGCCATTATGAATGGTAACTATGGACAAGAATAAGAATATAATTCTTTTCATGATTGTAGAGAATTAATGCGTAAATAGATTGAATTTAATCTGTAAAACCACACTCATAAATACTGAAATGGTTTTCGAAAATAGCTGTTTTTTGTGAATGAAATATACGCTGAAAATATGTTATACAACATAAATATGAATATATAATTGATATTCAAGAATTTATATTTTAATAAATAGAGGTAATGTTGAGTTATAGAAAGCCTGTTGTTGAGTTTTTGTGTGGAAGTCTTTTGCTGTTTCCGTAAAATTCTCATCTAACTTTGCAAGAAATTTTTTAACAGATTCACGATATAATAAATATACAGTAAAAATGAAATTATTAAATGGTAGCATTTTATTATTTTCCGCATGTATTTTGTGCACTTGTTCGCTACGCAATGACAATTCCTCTTCGGAAGAAAAGAAAATAAATGCCTTCTTGTCAAGAATGACCTTAGAAGAAAAGATAGGTCAAATGAATCAACTGACCGGCATGGGCTTATCGAACGACATGACCGGTTTGGTGCGAGCTGGGAAAATAGGTTCAATCCTGAATGAACTGGATGTTAATACCATCAATGAATTACAGCGTATTGCCGTAGAAGAAAGCCGAATGGGGATTCCGTTGATTTTCGGAAGAGATATTATTCACGGCTTCAAAACCATATTTCCGATCCCGTTAGGACAGGCAGCTTCGTGGAATCCGCAGGTGGCCGAAAACGGCGCCCGGATTGCTGCCCTTGAAGCTTCGTCGACCGGTATCCGTTGGACGTTTGCGCCGATGATAGACGTTACTCGCGACCCGCGTTGGGGGCGTGTGGCCGAATCTTGCGGCGAAGACCCGTACCTTGTTTCCGTCATGGGCGTTGCCATGATCAAAGGTTTTCAGGGAGATGACTTATCCAGTCCATCCTCGTTAGCCGCCTGTGCAAAGCACTTTGCTGCTTATGGCGCTACCGAATCGGGAAAAGATTACAATACTACTTGGGTGCCGGAATCACAATTAAGAGATGTATTTCTGCCTCCCTTCAAAGCGGCAGTAGAAGCGCAAGCTGCCACTTTCATGTGCTCGTTCAATGACATTAACGGGATTCCTTCGGCAGCCAATGAATACCTGAACAAAAATATTTTGCGGGATGAATGGCACTACGATGGCATGTTGGTCAGTGATTGGGGTGCGATTGACCAGTTAATCCCGCACGGCATAGCGGCAGATTTGAAAGAAGCTGCCCTCAAAGCCGCCCATGCCGGTATCGATATGGATATGATGGGATATGCCTATACTAATCATCTGGAAGCATTAGTCCAATCCGGCGCCGTGAGTGAAAAAGCAATCGATGAAGCGGTGCGTAACATCCTGCGGTTGAAATTTCGCATGGGATTGTTTGACAATCCGTATACAACTGCTCTGGATACAGCGCCTTATTACTCGGAAGATGCACTGCAAAAAGCGCATCATGCTGCAATAGAAAGTGTTGTATTGCTGAAGAACAAAAATAACGTATTGCCACTGTTGGATAAAATCAAGACCGTAGCAGTTGTCGGCCCCTTATCCGATGCACCAGCCGACCAGTTAGGCACCTGGTGTTTCGACGCCGAGCCGCAACACAGCATCACTCCACTGGCCGCTATTCAACATGAATATGCTCAACAGGTGAAAGTGATTGCAAAAAAGGGATTGACTTACAGTCGGGATAAAAATCCGCAGGGAATCGCCCAAGCCGTTGCTGCAGCACAGCAAGCAGACGTGGTTTTGTTTTTCGCCGGAGAAGAAGCCGTTCTTTCGGGCGAAGCGCGCAGTCGCGCCTCCATCCATTTGCCCGGCGCTCAAACAGATCTGTTGAAAGCCTTGAAAAAAACAGGCAAGCCCGTTGTGCTCATCGTCATGGCCGGTCGGCCACTCACTATTCAAGAGGAAGTTGCCGAAGCAGATGCCGTACTGTACGCTTTTCACGGAGGAACTATGGCTGGCCCGGCGTTGGCCGATTTAATCTTTGGGAAAGCGGTTCCTTCCGGAAAATTACCGATTACTTTTCCTCGCTTAGTCGGACAAGTTCCTATATACTATGCTCACAAAAATACCGGACGACCGGCCTCCAATATTGATTTGATTGACGACATTCCGGTTGGCGCAGCACAAACTTCCATCGGCTTTACCAGCTATCATTTGGACGCCGGCGACAGTCCGCTGTTCCCTTTTGGCTTCGGACTGTCGTACACAACATTTGAATACAGCGATTTACAACTTTCATCGACAACTATAAACAAAAATGAAAACCTCTCAGTTGCCTGTACCGTGAAAAATACAGGCAGCCGGGAAGGCGCGGAAGTTGTGCAACTCTATACCGGAGATTTAGTTGCTTCGCTTGCCCGACCGGTGAAAGAACTTAAAGGTTTTACCAAAATAATCTTGCAACCTGGCGAATCGAAAGAAGTCCGCTTTACAATTACTCCGGAACAGCTATCCTTTTGGAATCACGACAATCAACTCGTTCTCGAATCGGGAGATTTTCGCGTATGGATTGGTGAAAGCAGCGCCAAAGGCCTGGAAGCTAACTTTAGCGTGAAATAGAGAAAAATAAACAGATTTATTAATATTTATTCAAACAAAAAAATCATGGGAACAAAAAAATTACTAGGAATGTTAGCAATCGCAACAGGATTGCTGAGTATGAACAATGTCACGGCACAAATTCCGGCACATGGTTCTATTTATGGGAACAATGTCCAATTGTACGAACAGGGCGAACAGGGTACAGCAGGTGGAAACGTAGAAACAACGCCACGAGAGGCAACCGTAGATTACAAAGTAGTAACTATTGACGATAAAACATGGGCTTATCTGCAATTCAGCGGGACAGCCGAAATTGGTACAGGCGCCGATTGGGCTACACAACTTCGTTATTGGAATTCGGCAAATGCAAAAACAGAAAACAACCTGACGGATTTCAAAGATGCAGCCAGTAAAACAGTTTACGGATCGACCGTCAAAACCATTCCAAATCCTGTTCAACTCTCTTTCTTTCAGGATCTGAATCCCGGCGGTCATTCCGAAACTTTATTGCTCGATTATGACGCAACTGCAAAAAACAGCGCTACGACCGAAGCGGTAAAGCCGGTATTATCTTCCGCCAATCGGGAGAATCTGGCGGAAACAAGCGTCGATTTATCGTTGACGGCAACCGACAACAGCAATAACTTCTTCTTTTACATCAAAGATGAAACGAATGGCGTGAGTGAAATATCTTTCACAGATCAGTTTACATTAAAGAATCTGACAGCCAATACGAACTATAATCTCACCATCACTGCTGTCGATTTCGACGGAAATGAAAGCGACCCTCAAACCCTTTCATTCACCACCAAAGGATTATACAATATAACCTCCGGCGAAACGGACGAAATTCGTTTTGTCATCAAAAGCACAACAGATGTATTGGAGTATTACTACACGTTTAAAGATGGCGAGAAAAAATTCCGCGATGCGGCATTAGCAATTACACCGGCAGGAGGAAGTTTGTTTGAAGTAAAACCAACCGTAAGTCCCGACGGTAAATATTGCTATGGCATCAGCAATGACGCCCAACTTGCCAATAAAGTATTAAACCTGGAAATCAGATATATGGAATATAAAGAGCCTCTCAATTGGGGAGATTATGTACTCGGCATAACGACTGCTCAGGTTGGCGGTGAAACTAAACCGCTTATGCATCAAATGGGAGGCGGCATTGCCGAAGAAGAAGCCGAAACCGTAGTTCCGACTTTGACCGGGGTTACGATTACGGATATTACCCCCAACTATATTCGCCTGAACATAGCGGGAGCCGACAACAGCGGGAAAATACTGTATGAAATTGCAGGAGCGGAAAAAAATGTGACTGCATTTACCAACGATTATTATCTCACAGACATTAAACCCGGAAATATATACACACTTACCGTAAGGGCGAAAGACCTGTCCGGAAATGTTGCCGCAAACGAAATCTCACTGACCGTTAAAGCTGCCGACAGAAGAACGAATATTCCCGTAGGCGAATATGTTCAAGTGGCCTGGAACAGCACTACACTGCCTGATGGATTAGCGGAATTTGTAGTAAAAATCACCCAGGAAAGCGATCAGAAATTGACTTTTGAAGGTACAGTAACCGGATCAAATAATCCGGAAAAATATTTTTATCCAAGCAACGGCATAGATTATCATCCCAGCATCACCATCAACGATGTAAAATACGACATGGAAGGTGAAGCCCCGGAAGAAACCGGTACCGCCAGCGCTCAAATTACATTTGAAGACGCCATCGGAACAAAGCCTATTGAATTGGGCGCTATTTTCGACGTCAAATGGAGTGTATTCTGGTTTCCGCCTTCTGCAGGTGAATTTGTTACCGGAACATTTACTTATAAATTCGGAGATTACGGCCAGGAAGATGTAGAAGCGCCTGAAAAGCCGAAAGTAATCAGTCTGGAAGAAGGAGTCTTAACCTGGGCGCCCAGTAAAGACTGGTTGAGCGGAACAAAATCGTATAATATCTATGCAAACGGAATATTCGTTACCTCCGTATATGATTTGGGAAATAATTTAACGGTAGATGTCGGCATCGCAAGCAAGTACGAAATAGAGGCCGTCGATTTTGCCGGAAATGTTTCCGAAAAATGGAATAGCGAAAATGATGAGTTTATTTCGACTATTACCTCCCATATACAGACTGCCAACATTCGCATATACCCTGTTCCTGCGCGAGAAACACTTTATATAGAAGGTGTCAATCAACCGGAAACCATCAAAATTGTCGACTTGTTGGGAAAGGTTGTTGATACACATGCTGCAGCTACTAAAGTAGACGTGTCGAAACTGTCGAAAGGCATTTATTTCCTCCTGATTAAAGACCGGACAATCAAGTTCGTAAAAGAATAAAGTAAATACAGGCAAGACTTGCACCGGATGGATAATACAGATACGGTGCAAGTCTCCGACTGCTTTTCAAACATCAAATGCTGCTTTCAAACATCAAATGAAGTATACATGAAAAAGATTTTTTTATTGTATTGTTGCCTGCTGGTCGTTCAATTATCGGTTGCTCAAAATACATGGCGCGTTTTCGGGACAGTCATTGCGGAAGACGATAACATGCCGGTCATTGGCGCGAGTGTTTTCATAAAAGGAGGTACACCGGATAAAACAAATCAAGGTACCACAAATCAAGGGACAGTAACAAATCAGGATGGCAAATTTGAACTGAACATCCCATCCGGCGCTACAATCGTTATTTCGTACATCGGATACAAATCGCATGAACAGCAAATAAGCTCCGACCGGCAGGTTTTGCAAATCACACTTACCGTCGATGCGTATGTTCTGGAAGAAGTCGTTGCCGTCGGTTACGGCTCCCTGAAAAAGAGCGATTTAACCGGTGCAATAGCCTCCGTCCAAACCGAGCAACTGCAAAAAACGCCTGCAGCCGGTTTGGATCAGGCATTGCAGGGACGGGTAGCCGGTGTGACCGTCAATGCCGACAGCGGACAACCCGGCGCTGCCGCCGAAATCCGCATTCGAGGCATCGGAACAGTCAACAACAGCGCTCCTATCTATGTGGTAGACGGCGTCATCACGGAAGACATTTCTTTTTTAAGTCCCAACGATATTTTATCTACCGAAATATTGAAAGATGCTTCTTCTACCGCCATCTTCGGATCGCGGGGCGCCAACGGCGTTATCCTGATCTCGACCATCAAAGGCGGCAAAGGAAAAGCCAATATATCGTTCAACTCATACTTCGGCGTCCAAAACCGGTGGAACAAGTTAGACCTGATGCAGCGAGACGAGTTTGCCGAAACACTTCAGCGAATCAATCCGAAAGCCTCTTCCATAGCGCTTTATCAGCAGGAAGGCTTCAATGCGTGGATGAGGACGAACATCGGAACGTCTCCCTACTACCCGATGCTGAAAACGGCCACCAACCCCTACGGAATGGATTATGCTTCCATAGAAACCGACTGGCAGGATGAAGTCTTCGTAAAAGACGCAACAATCCAGAACTATCATCTCTCGCTGACCGGAGGCAATGAAAAAGACAACTATGCTTTCAGCGCCGGTTATTTCAACCAGAACGGCACGATTGCCGGCTCCAATTATGAGCGATTAACACTCCGTGTGAACAGTTCGCATCAAATCCGCAAATGGCTGAAAGTCGGAGAAAATCTCTCTTTCGTGAACAGTACCGGCCGCAATGCCATGAACAACAGTTCCAGTCCGGGAGCATCTGTCCTCTCGGCAGCCATCGCCATGGCGCCGTGGGATCCCACACATTACCCCCAGGAAACAATCAACAACAGAGGTAAAGACCTGTCCGGGCAAATTTCTGCTGCTTCCAACTACAAGAATGTCACCAACCCGTTTTCGATGGTAGAGCACAATCATCCGGAAGACATCGTAGAACGGTGGTTTGGAGATGTGTATCTCGAAATCACGCCAATGAAACATTTCACTTGGCGTTCGTCTGTAAGCCTGGACTTATCCAATAACCGCAATAAATCGTTTGGAGACGCCTACCGCTACTCTACTTACGACGGGCGGGAGAAAAATTTCCTGTCGAGCGAAATGCAGCATTACAGAACCCTGACATTCGACAATATTGCAACTTACTCGATCGATGCCGGCAAGCACGCCCTTTCCATCATGGCTGGCCAGACCACCAGCGAATACAACAGTTACACGATGGGTGGCGCCGGCGCTTCCATCCTGAATCCCGTGGAAGAAAACCTGTTTCTTAAAAACACCACGGAAGAAAAAACTTATTCCAGCGACGGCGTAAACCGTAGCCGGATGTTTTCCCTGCTGGGACGGCTGCATTACACCTTCAACAGCCGTTACATGATTACGCTGAACTTTCGTGCCGATGCTTCCAACAAATTTCCGGAAAATCCATGGGGATATTTTCCTTCCACAGCCCTGGCTTGGCGGGTGTCGGAAGAAGACTGGATGAAAGATATGTCTGCGCTCGATTTCCTGAAACTGCGTTTCGGCTGGGGACAGATAGGAAATGAGAAAATC
>JAISFI010000078.1 GCA_031263685.1 Dysgonamonadaceae bacterium
TTTTAGTTCTTTTTATGTCCGGCATACACGATGCAGGCAGCGAACGCGACACACTGCAAGCAGCGAACGTGACACACTGCAAGCAGCGAACGCGACACACTGCAAGCAGCGAATGCGACACACTGCAGGCAGCGAACAGAAGAACTAAAAACTAAAAGTTGGCTGACGCCTGTCTGCTGCGCTTCGCGCAACTTTTAGTTTTTAGTTTTTAACTTTTAGTTCTTATTTCGGTCTTGGCGGTTCCACAACCGGATTGTTGTCGCTTTCCCGGATTCCTTCGTTTGCCTGCACTTCGGCTTGCGGAATCAGCCAGAGCAATATCTGTGCTTCGGCTTCCAGATTGAACCTGTGGGCGTCGGGGAAAGAACTGAGCCCGTTTTCAATCCGGATCAGCGGCTTTTTCAAGCGCATGAGGTCGTAAAAAGCAAAGCCTTCGCCCCACAGTTCGATCCGGCGCTGAAGCCAGACTTCGTCCCGGATGCCTTCCGCATCCGATGCAGAGCAGGTGTAAGCCGGATTTCGGGAGGACTTTACAAAATCTTCCAGCAGATGCTTTGCCTTTCCCGTTTGATTGCTCATCGCCAGCGCTTCCGCCTGAATCAAGAGCATTTCTTCCGCACGCATCAAAAACCAGTCACTGGCAGGAACCAGTTTCGTCAAGTCGTCTTTATAGATGCCGAACTTTACATTGGTATAAGTCCCGAAATCCGGGTTGGAAGAGGCTCTCCTGAACCATTTCTCATATCTGCTGTCCGAAACAAGCGGCGAGGCAGAGTGTTCGTCCAGCCACCAGCCTTTCCTGACATCCGAAGCCGGTATTTGATCGTACAAAAGCCGGCTGATCTTTTTCCAGGTTCCGATGCCAACGTATCCGTTCGTATAAAAGGAACACAGGTGCGAAGGCGCGTTGATTATACCGCTCTGTACAATCGCATTATTCTCGGAAATAATGTTCGCCCAGATTACCGGTTTGTCCGCAGCGTTCCAGAAGGCGGGTTTTGCCACTTCTTCCCGGGTATATGGCGTCGCCCCGGAATATTTTATTGCATTTTCCGCGTCGTCTGCCGCTTCCTTATAGTTTTGCAGGAGTAGATTTGCCCGGGCGCGCAAACCGCAGGCGACTCCCCGGTTGATGAATCCCTTATCGGGACGCCGGTAGTCTTCCAGGATACGGATAGCTTCGTTCAAATCGCTCATGATCAGTTTATAGACCGTTTCCACTGTTGCCCTCGGATTGTTGGTGGCGTCTGAAAACGCCGTCTTTTCCGTGATAAGGGGTACGGCAAGGCTCTGTTCGTGTCCCTTCACGGTGAATTGAAGCAGTTGTACCAAATTCAGGTAGTCGAAAGCCCGTACTGCCAGCGCCTGTCCCCGGAATGCCTTCAATTTCGGATTTTCCGTACTGTCGGGTACGGAGGCAATGATCCTGTTTGCCGAAAGTATTTGATTGTAAAACAGTTTCCACATAAAGGAAGTATTCGCGCTTGTGTAAACCCGGTCGCTGAAGGAACAGTTCACTGTGTAATGGTTATAGCCAATGTTGGCGGTCGTCATGTCCTGACCGTTACATTCCATCATCAGGCAGAAAGAAGCATAGCCATAGTCAAAATGACGGATGTTGGCGGATTTATTTTCCAGAATATTGAATGTAATCATGTTGGACCACATTGCGGTGAGATCGGACGTTAACAGGTCCGGATTTTGATCAATAGCTTCCTTTTTTTTATCGGACGTCATGTTAGCCCCTTCCGGGAATGTGTCCAGAAAATCGGAACAGGAAACAGACAGGATTATACCGAGCAGGTAAAACGGGATTTTAATCGCTTTTTTCATTTTTTCCATGTTTTATTAAAAAGATAAGTTGATCCCGCCGGATATGGACCGGATCGGGGAATAATAAGCGGCGTTGCTGACGTCAAATCCCTGGCGCGGATCGAGTCCACGGCGGGCGGACGAGAGAAATACATTGTCCGCAACGGCGTAAATGCGAAGTTTGCCGATTTTAAGTTTGCCGGTAAGATTCGCAGGCAAGGTATAGCCCAGGGTAATGTTTTGCAGGCTTAAATAGTTTGAACTGACAAGGAAACGGTCGGAAGTTTTGCTCGCCCCGGAATCGAGGGTATTTACCCGCGGAACGTTTGTCTTCCTGTTTTCCGGCGTCCATGACTTCAGGATGTCGGTATGCCAGTTTTCGCCCGTGGACGCGCCTGAATGCATCAGTGCGGCATACGTATTGTCGTACACTTTTCCGCCCAGTTGATAGGCAAAGGCAATGGAAAAATCAAATCCCCTGACGTCGAGCGACGTTCCAAAGCCGCCATACAGGTCGGGCGTCACATCGCCACATTCAAAGGAAGTTGCTTCCGCCCAGAGGCGGGTAGGGCTTTGCCCGGTAACTTTCCCTGTTCCGTCTTTTTCCTCTTTATACCAGAGCGATTCGCCGGTATCCGGATCTACCCCGGCATATTTCCGGATATAAAAGTTATTGAGCGAACTGCCTTCGCGGTAAATATAGCTTCCGCTAATCCATTTCCCGTTCAGGGAAGGATCCAGTTTTATGATCCTGTTTCGCCAGTAGCTTGCGTTGGCATAGATATCCCATGCGAGCAGGCGGTTTTTTATGACTTTGCCCCGCAATTCGATATCAAAGCCGCTGTTGCGAAGCGAGCCGATATTGACCGGCAAACTTGAGTATCCGAACGAGGGCGAGACCGGTTTATAATAAAGCATGTCTTTCGTTGTCCGGGAAAAAAATTCCAGGCTGCCGCTTAATCGTTCTTCCAGCAGGGAGAAATCAATTCCGGTATTGAAATTGTGCGAAGTTTCCCAGGTGATGTCCCGGTTCCCCTTAAAAGAAAGCTTCGTCGAAAATTCGCCGTTGCTTTCCTGTATCGTATATTGATCCTGATAGGGATAGAGGTTTCGGGAACCCTTGTATTGCAGGTTATCATTTCCCTGTGCGCCGTAACTGATTTTTATTTTCAGGAGGTTAAAAACCGATTGCTGTTGCATGAATGTTTCTTCATTCATGTTCCACGCCAGTCCGGTTGACCAGAAATTGCCCCAGCGCCTGTCCGGATGAAATACCGACGATCCGTCGCGCCGGTAAGAAAGGGAGAGATAATATTTAGCGTTATAATCGTACTGTGCACGCGCCAAAAAGCCGGAAGTGGCATAATAGTTGCTCGAAGAAGAGCTTGTCGGTTGCAGGATGGCGTTGCCGATTTCAGCTACATCCGGTTGGAAGAGTTTTGTTTTGCTTCCCGAAAGGCTTTGGCTTTTGTAATTGTATCGCTCGTAACCTGCCAGGAAATCCAGGTTATGCCCGTCAAAACCATTGGTGTAAGTCAGCAGGTATTGCTGGTTTGCGCTGAAGAAGCGTACATGCTCAACGCTGGCATAGCCGCCCTTTTCGGCATATTGACCGTAAAAGGGATTGGAAGATTCGTTGAGGCGCCGGTTGGAGGCATAAAGCCCAAAATTCGCTGTCGCCTTCAAACCGGGGTAAATGTCGATGGCGACGAAGTATTTCCCGGAGAAAACATCCGATTCGTAGCGGCGGGTATCTAATGCAATCGTCGAGGCAGGATTTGACTGCGACATGAAAGGACGGATTGCCGCCGCCGATTTTCCATCGCCATAGTCGTACATTGTGAAGCCGTTGCTGTCTTTCCTGATCCGTCCCTGCGCATCGCGGATGTAGAGGGGATAAATCGGCGCAATGGAAGAGGTCAGGTAAAAGAGGTTGCCGGACGATGAAGTGTTTGTCTGTTCCTGGGGGATATGGCTGATTGTGAGGGCGCAGGTCATGTTGGCGCCGACGGTTAATCCTTTCCGAGCCTTGTAGGTAGCATTTAAACGGGTGGAAAGCCGGGAGAAATCCGAGTTTTCGATGATTCCGCTGTCGTTCAGGTAGCCGGCGGAAGCGTAAAAATTAAATTTGCCGTCGTTTCCGCTGACATCCAGGTTGTATTCCTGCCGCAAATTGTTGGACTTGAACAATTCCCGGTACCAGTTGTCGGCGAGGAATGTGCTTTTCCCGTCGGAATACCCGGGTACTGCATTCGGATTTAACTTTCCGTCTGTTCCAACCAGTCGTTGCCCGTCGGGAACGGTGTAAACCAGGTAGCCCAGTCCACCGTTTGATGCATTCAAAAGGGTTTTATTCGCATAATCGTGGGCAGCCGCCGCATTGCCGTTTGCCAGAAAGCGGCTGTTGTACAGGGCTTCATAGTATTTTTCGTAATACATTCCGGGTTCGGTCATGACCCGGTATGAAGGTATTGCCCGCGAATTTCCGCCCCATTTAGCATCCAGGTTGATGCGTGCGTCGCTGGATTTTCCCTTTTTTGTTGTAATCAGGATGACTCCGTTTGCTCCCCGGGCGCCATAAAGGGCATTGGAAGCGGCGTCTTTCAGGACGGTGACAGATTCGACGTCGGCATTGTTGAGGGCGGATATGCTACCGTCGCAGGGTATTCCGTCGATTACGTAGAGAGGATTGTTGGAGGCATACATGGATCCAATTCCCCGGATACGGATGCTGCTGCCTGTACCCGGCTGTCCATTGGAAGCGAGTCCCTGAACGCCGGCAACCTGTCCCGCCAGGCTGTTCGTGAGATTGGACGTTTGCCGCCTGTAAATGTCCTCCGACTTGATAACGGCAGCCGATCCGGTAAACGAACGCCGTGTCGTGGATCCGAATGCAACAACAATCACTTCGTCCAACTGCTTTGAATCGGGCGAAAGCATAATGACCGCACCGTCGGTTGCCTGTACTTCCGCGTCCCGGTACCCGATGTAGCGGATGAGCAATGTCTCGACGGCTTCGGGTACTTCAAAGGAGAAAGCGCCGTCGCTCCGGCTCACCGTACCGGCAGGCGTTCCTTTCGCGATCACCGAAGCGCCGATTACAGGTTCGCCCGTTTCGTCCTTCACTGTTCCCGAAACCAGCCTGCTTTGCGCGTCCGCAATACAGTTACTGATAAAAAAACAGGTGAAAATAAAAAACAATTTTTTCATACATTCTATTTTAAATGAAATATTCTTTTCCGGTTCTGATTTATTATAGTACAGATGGAAAAGAAAATTCCCTAAAAAAAATAAAGAAGTTTAAAGTTTTTTATGTTTTGTCCTTCCTTAGTCAGGAGACGGACTGGACATAAAAAGAACTAAAAACTAAAAACTAAAAACTAAAAGTTGGCTGACGCCTGTTTGCCGCGCTTCGCGTAACTTTTAGTTTTTAGTTCTCTTATCCTGAGTCCGGGATAAGAATAGCCCGTCAGGGCTTATATATCAATAGAAAAAGGCTTCCCGTCTCCACCACAACCCCGAATGGGGTTGAACTGCATTAGAGTGCAGGGGTGGACTGCATTAGAATGCAACGATGCACTGCATTAGAATGCAACGATGAACTGCATTAGAATGCAACGATGAACTGCATTAGAATGCAACGATGAACTGCATTAGAGTGCAACGATGATCCGAAGGATTCCGCTTGCTGCCGTCTCTTATCCGGCAAACAGGCGTCAGCCAACTTTTAGTTTTTAGTTTTTAGCTTTTAGTTCCTCAAACAAGGTCGTTTTCCGAACGGGACTGTACATTCACGACGCGCGCATAGCGGTCGTTGGGATATTTTACTTCTCAACACACCGGACGGATAAGCCCTGGTTACGCTGTCGGTAGTTGTTTCCGGTCATAGAATCATTGTACTCCGTGATGTTTATGTCGTAAGCATTAGCATCATTAGCGCCCTTACTGTTCCAAAAGAAACCGATGAGTCCACGATTCGTGCCTAACTTGCCAAGTTCAAGCCGAAAACCGGCGGTGGGAAAATAGAGATAATCACCGGACTTCTTTAAATTACTGAATTCAGTCACACCCGGAGTTGCCCACGAAGCAGGGACATTCGTTATGATATTGATAGGAGGGTTAACCTGAGTGTTATACCCCCCATACTTAATATTTATAGCCGCAGCCAGTTCTTCCGGGTCGGGAATCCGCCAGCCTGCCGGACAGGGATTACCGATATTATCATCAAGATCTTCAGGCCAGTCCCAATTACCGCTGCTTAGCGTATAACTGTTTCTATCATAAACAGGAGGTGTGTAGTAAGTCCAGCCAGTAATGTCGTCATTTTCCGCCAAATTTAGCATGGAAGGTTTTTTCGCTCCAAAGCGGTACCAGTCGCCGTGATGAGCGCGGGTAATCAACTGGGAAGAAGAAATAATATCTTCACCGCCCAGGTTAT
>JAISFI010000141.1 GCA_031263685.1 Dysgonamonadaceae bacterium
TTTGCAGAGGATATGCAAGTCCGTTTCCCGCCATTTCGGGGTCCCACATTTTGAACTTCGAGAACACCAGCAGGTTGTTTCCGGTTACATACAGTCTGGCGCTTTGCAGTTTAATGGCGTTGATCCACTTTTTCGGCAGAGAATATCCTATTTCCACCGTTTTCAGGCGGAGAAAAGTTCCGTCACGCATAAACCATGTACTCTTTCGCAGATTGTTCTGGGATCTCGTATCCGAGAGCCGGGGCCAGAGGGCATAAACGTTCCTGTCGGTTTCCGACCAGTGATCGTTTACCCAGTATTGCATGAAAGCGCGGTTTGTAGTAAAGTCGTGCAGACTTTTGTCCACATCTCCATCACTGCGGTTAATGAATGGCGCTGTTGCCTCGGGATCTACCCAGAATGAAGAACGTGCCGAGCCTTGAAAAAAGCATGAAAAATCAAGATTTTTATATCCCAGCGAGACGCCAACTCCATAAATGATTTCCGGCGTTGTAGGAAAACCTATGGGTACCTGGTCGTTTTCGTCAATCTGGAAATCCCCGTTGATGTCCTTATACTTGATGTCGCCGGCGCCGTATGTACCGAACAGTTGCGGCGGGGAGTTTTGCACTTCGTTTTCGTCCAGAAACAGGCGTTCGGCCACATATCCGTACTGCTGCGAAATTTTCCGGTTCCGGTGAAGCCTCCATGGGGTATCAATATAATCCGGTTCGTCATACACCTCATATTTGCTGGCAGCATAAGTGAAGTTGCCCCTGAGCACCGTCCAGAAATCTTTGGAAAAGGATTTGCTGTAATCTACCGACATTTCAAAAGCGCGACCGTTTGCCTTGCCTATATTCGAACTCGGTTCCGCCTGCAATCCCATGCTTGTCGGTATATCCGTTCTTTTTTGAAGAATCTTGCTCCTGTTTTCGAGGGAATAATCAAGCTGTATTTCCAGACTGTTCCAGAGATTCAGTTCAAGGCCGAGATTGGTTTTCCGGCTGATTTCCCATGTGACCTGGCTGTCGGCATATCTTGAAATGGAAATACCCGGACGGGTATAACCGTATTCATCGCCAAATGTAAATCCTTTACCGTCATTCCTCATGTTCAGTTCTGAAAGATAGAAAAACCGGTCTTTGTCGTCGCCTATTTCATCGTTTCCTACCAGCCCGTATGTGGCTTTCAGTTTCAGTTTGGAAATTACTTTCTTAAAATCCTGCATGAAAGCTTCGTTTGACACAATCCATCCTCCGCCGACCGAGGGGAAGAATCCGAAGCGTTCGTTTTCGGCAAAGCGTTCCGAACCGTTGTATCCGAAATTGGTTTCAAAGAAGTACCGTGAATCGTAGCTGTAAGTCAGTCTGCCTGCCAGTCCCAGATTTCTGTGGGGAAGGGCGGCCTGTATGGATTCGGCATTTCCATTCAGGGATTCACGGAGAGTATAAACCAGCAGGGCGGATATATCGTGTTTCGCAAATTCGCGCCCATACTGCAGCGCCCCTTCAAAATACATGCTGCTGGTAACTTTTTTATCATTCGACAGTATGTCCAGATAATCCGTGCCGCCCTTGTCTCCGTCGGGATTCAGAGCCGTTAATATGTATTCGTCTGCAATACGGCTTGCCGTATAAAAGAACGGTTTGTATGCATTTCTCATATCCAGCAGCGAATATCTGTTTACATTGAACATTGCCCTTGCCGAGAGTCCTTTTGTAATAAAATTGAAATCCTGTTTCAACTCAAACTGGGCAAGCATGTTTGAACGGTCGCTGGATTTATAGCCCTTGACCATTTCGGAATAGGGATTCAGATAGTTGCCGTCCACATTCCCGAAAAGGATATGATTGGTAATCATATTCATAGCGTCCGGCTCGTAATACGGGAGAAAATCAACAGGAGAAGCATTCATCGCCTTCTTGTACAGGTCGGTACCTCCGTCAAGAGGCCCGGAATAGTCGTCGAAAGCTCCATGCAGCCTGACAACGGCTTCTGTGGTTTTTGTCAGGTTTACATTGACGTTTGCCCGCAGCACATACTTGTCAATGTCGATGTTGCTGTTGAAATTGTTGCGCTTGTCCACCTTGATGATTCCATTGTCCTTCGCGTATGATGCGGCAATGTAGTAGCGTGCAACTTTCCCGCCGCCGCTGACATTGAGGTTGTAGCGCTGGTTGAAAGTATGATCGTTGAACAGCATGTCGAGCCAGTTCACCGCCGGATAGCGCACGGGGTCCGTGCCTCTTTCCGTATTTAGAATCGCTATGCTGCTGTACGGCAGGCCAACCAGCGGATCGCGCGTTCTGACCGCTTCGTTGCGCAGTTTCATATATGTAACGGGGTCTGCAAGCTGTACCGTTTCCGTAGGAGACGAAAACGAGCCTTCCATGCGGAGCTGCACGCGGGCATTGCCGTCGCGCCCTTCCTTGGTTGTTACCAGTATAACTCCGTTAGCGCCCCTCGCTCCGTAGAGAGCGGTGGCGTTTGCATCCTTCATGATGGAAAAACTCTGGATGTC
>JAISFI010000166.1 GCA_031263685.1 Dysgonamonadaceae bacterium
TTGCATCCACCAGGCGTACCATTTATCCTCAGTGGCTTTTGGGTCGTACTTCGAAGGAAGTTCCATTTTTAGATTCTTGATTTTTAATTGGGTCGCAAAGATAATTTTTTTGTTTGGAAAATGCGTATGCTACGGTTTCGACCCGTCCTGGCTACGGGAATCAATGGTGCTTCTTCTGTTCCCATGAAACGATACGGTTTGCCGTCAACGCGGATTCAAAAATTATCTGGGTGATCTCCAGTATGAAATAGAGGTGGTACCCGATGCTGAATAACGATCCGTTCGATATGTTTGCATGGCTTTTCCACAACGTCTAATCAATCGTCGGTTTGTCGCCAAAGTACATTTCCGGCTTTTTGGCGACCGGTTCCGTGCTGCCCGGATCGACGCTTACAAACCCGGGAACTTTATTCCACCTGCATTCACTGATCAGCGTCCGCCGGGGAGCAATGGTTTGTGCAGCATAATGGGCGTGGTATACGATGTATATCTTTCCGGACGAGGTTTGCAGGAATGCGTGATGACCGGTACCCGCGTATCCGTTGTGACGTAAAAGGATGGGATTATCTTTGTTACGAATCCACGGGCCTTCGGGTGTATCGGCTACAGCCCAGCCTACGGCGTAATCCGGACTTTGGTAGTGGTTGCAACTGTAGGAAAGATAATATTTGCCGCCACGTTTCATCACGAAAGGCCCTTCGGCTACGTTGGCGCGCGGTTCGGCATCGGTTTGCTCCCAGGTGTCCGGTTCCGGCGTGATACAGCGGCGGGCGGTGCTCATATCCACGGTTTTCAGGTCACGGCTCATGCGTGCGGTATAGATGATATTGCCTTCCTGGAAGCGAACCCAATACAGATGCGGCGTACCGTCATCATCAATGAAAATATGGCTGTCGATGCCTTTTTCGGCAAGGAGCGGCTTTTTTTCGGCTTGTATGAACGGACCGGTCGGCGAGGATGATTCCGCTACAGCGATATGCTCTTCCACGCTATAGGTCATCACGTACTTACCGTTGATCCTGTATACTTCGGGCGCCCAGAACATGCGTTCGCCCCACGAATCGTCCTGATGCAGCGCCAAACCGTTGGTGGCGCCGCACGGACCGTCCCAATGCATCAGGTCGGTAGAACGCCAAACGACAATGCCATCGCGCGCACCGGTGCCGTAAAGATAATAAGTCCCGTTGTCCTCAAGGATAAAAGGATCGGCTACAAGAAGATTCTGATCGGATGACCACCGGGCATGCAGGTCAACGAAAGGGATTAAAAAAAGGAGAACAAAAATGCGATATGTGTTCATGGATCATCATTTACACAAGGCTGCTGCAATTCCGGTTTTCTCCGTTACCGGATGTGGAATGATGACGTATGGCTACCGGTATATTTTCCCTTTCCATGGATGATGACTTTGGCTTCGCCTACTTCGGTGTTGTTCCGGTATGTGACGAAGAAGTCCACCGTAAACAGCAGTTCGCTGAATTTACCGTCTTCCGTTTTGAAGTATACGTGGGGGATTGGGGTAACCGGCTTTCCGGTGTATTCCTGCGCGGGAATGGCGTCGACGGAAGTGTTGGCATCGGTAAGCTTGACGGGCAGGGAGCGGGAGTACTTGATCCGGATTTCGTTCATCACCGAGAAGAGGATTTCGAGCGCCGGCGAAGGCTGTAGCCGGAGGGTCTGAACGATCACGTTGCAGAAGCTGTCGTAGCTTTTTTCCAGCGCGAGTCTGAGACTTGAGGGCGAGGGGCCGCTTTTTTCGGCGTCTTCATTCGCCCTTGCGTTCCAAAGGTCGGAGATCTGCCGGTTGATGCTGAAGAGATCTGCGAATACGGATGTCAGTTGCAGTCCGGAGGCTGCATTTTGAAGCGACATGTCGGCATGGTACCGAATCTCCAGATAGTTGATCGTAGACGTTTCGCTCATGATCGGTTCTTTTGGAACGTTGCGGTAGGGTTTCAGGAATGCGACCAGCGTCTTTCCAGCCTCGGCGTTGGCAGAGATGCTGCTTTTCGAAGCGGCGCTTGATGTGCGCCAGATTTCCATGAATCCCAAATCGCGGCGTTCATCGGATTCGTGAATCTCTTTCGTGATTTGACTCCCTCTTGCCGTAATCAGTTTTGCGCGGAATGCGCTGTCGGCTTCGACGAGCGAGTTGAGCGCCGCCGTTCCGAGTTGTCCGAGGGCGACGCCTGCCGCGTTGCCCGCAATAATGGTTTCGCTGCTAAGCCCTGCCAGATTGACGATGGTGAGATTGTGCGCGTGTAAAGAATGAAATTTAATCATGATGATTTTAATTTAAATTTGAAAATAATAAGTGATAATCGTTTTTGCCTTTCCCCAAGTTTTGGAAATGTAAAACCAAATGTTTTTGTCTCTCCCCAAGTTTTGGAAACATAAAACCAATTGTTTTTGCCTTTCCCCAAGTTTTGGAAACATAAAACCAATTGTTTTTGCCTTTCCCCAAGTTTTGGAAACATAAAACCAAATGTTTTTGCCTTTCCCCAAGTTTTGGAAACATAAAACCAAATGTTTTTGTCTTTCCCCAAGTTTTGGAAACATAAAACCAAATGTTTTTGTCTTTCCCCAAGTTTTGGAGACATAAAACCAAATGTTTTTGCCTTTCTGTAAATTTTGGAAACGTGAAACCGGTTTTTCCGTCCGGTAATGTATGGAAAGGGCATACTTTGCTTCATGCCGTCCGAAGCGCCTTCCACTGTTGCGGGAACATCGCCCGCATGTCTGTTTTCAATATTCCGAATCACGTTCTTAAAATTTTTACACGGGGCAAAGTTAGATGAAAATTTCGCGATTTCCAAGTACCTGTAATGAAAAAAAGGTTTTTTACAGAAGAACGACAGGACAAATAACCGTATCGTGCCCCAAATTTCCGCACGCTGCAAGCAGATCGCAAGTTGGTGGCTGTTTATTTTTTTAATCGTATTTTCCAGACAAAGTCAATACTGATTAAATGTTCATATTGAAACTTATCTGTCATGTTTGGGCGATAAAATGAGGGACGATAAATGACTCCAACTCCCAAAACCTTACGGAAATACATGTAAGCAGGAAAGACAAATCCCAAAGCATCATCACTTTTCTTGACGGGCTCTCTTTCCATAGGCGGTTCTTGCTCGCCCCCATAATCCTTCAAGTCCCATGTGTTTTTTGAGTATGACAGCCCATACCCAAGTGAAAATCTTCCGATATTATGGATATGAGCGTGTCCAATATTGAGGAAAGGTTTTTTGCCAGAATTTTCTAACAGCAGGCAGGATTATTCGATTGGTATCATTGCTATTTAAAAAAATAGACTTTCCATAATAAAAACGTTTTTCATTTGTAAGGTCTATAGCATAAAATACAGGCGAAACATAGATGCCAACCAGGTTCAAATGTGCAAATGTTGGGTTGGGTGATGGTTTTACTATATAATCATAGTCCAAAGAGTCTGTTTTTAGCGTGATTAGCAAATCTTTCTTTGAACGTTTTACATTAATTTTTGCAGGTAACGAATATAAGGTATCAAATATTTGAACTTTGCATTAATTTCATTTGAAGAAATTTTCATATTATACGTTTTCTTCTTTAGAATTGTTGCACAAGATGGGAACATTATACTTGCAATCAAAATTATTATTATGTGATATTTCATTTGCGCTCCATTTTTAGAATTGGCGATTTTCTTATTGTATTCATAATCTACAGATTTTTCTTTTTCCAAGGCTTCTGGACTTCCGCTGATTTAAAATTATAAATTGGTCTTATAATATTTAATATCGTTGCAGTTTGTTCCATATTGGCAATAATATTATTCATGGTTTTATAGGCCATCGGACTTTCATCTATTGTTTGTTCATTAACGGAAGTTGAATAAATTCCTTCCATCTCTTTTTTATAGTCTTCCATCTTCAAGGTCATAAGGGCCTTTTTACGGCTCATAACTCTTCCTGCACCGTGCGGTGATGAATAATTCCAATCCGGATTTCCAAGCCCTTCGCAAATAATACTGCCATCCCGCATATTAATCGGGACAATTAATTTTTCCCCTTTCTTTGCGGAAACAGCTCCTTTCCGTAAAATCATCGATTCAGTGTCAATATAATTATGAATCGTTGAGAATTGTTCAAA
>JAISFI010000197.1 GCA_031263685.1 Dysgonamonadaceae bacterium
GCCAGTCTTACGTGATGGAGATAGACGCTCTTGCCTTGGCTTTGCCCGACAACGTATTGGAATACATCTGGTTCGACGCCTGTCTGATGAGCAGCGTCGAAACTTTCCATGCCCTGCGCAGGAAATGCCGCTATTTAGTCGCATCGCCTACCAACGTGCTTGCCGAAGCCCAATACGACGCTTCGGGCATCCCCTATTCGAAGGTCTTACCTTACCTGTTTGGCGGTAAAGAAGAACTGGTAAAAGCCTGCGGCAGCTATATGGAACATTACCGGAGCCGGAAATACCCCATTCTCCGGTCGGCGAGCATCACCCTTGCAGACGCCGGTCAATTAGACAGCCTTTACCATACGGTACGGACGCTCCTGAAGGGAAACCTTTCGTCGCTGGCAACCCTGAACAAAGAGGGCATACAGGTTTACCACACCGGCAAAGAACCGCAGGTGTTTTTCGATATGAGCGGTATCCTGAAAAAGGCGGTCAGCGGCAACTCACAGGCTTATGAAACATTCGAAAATCAACTGAGGCGAACGGTACTTTACAGGGATGCTACCGATAAAATAATTAACGAACTGGTGATTAATTCCGCTCAACACAGCGGATTGAGCATGTATCTCCCGCAGGCGGCATGGAAAAATACAAGGGAATACCGTTATTATTTTGAGAAGATGGAATGGGCGGGGGTGTATTCACAACTTGACCCGTTGCGTCTTTCCCTTCCCTGATTCATTGTGAAACCGGTCGACCGAAGTGATGACGTATTTGTACTTTCTCTTCCCTTCCTGATAGGGCAGAGGATAGTGAGTATCCCGTGTGATCGCTACAATATGGGAGGGATCGCTCAAATCGACAATTTCTTCGTTGGCAAACCGATAAATGACAAAATACTGTGCCGCTTCCGGATTTGAAATATCTCCGTTTCTTTTCCAGTGTAAGAGATAACCGTCTTCCGTCCATTCGGCTTTCAACCGTTTGACGTCTTTCGGCTTCTTGTCGTGCAAATGCGTGTAGGCTGGAATCAAGGCCGGATAGCGTTGATATTTGTTCCGTAAACTGTCGCAGATGCCGCCGTTGTTTTTCAGTAATTCGTAACCCGACCAGAAACAGTGTCCCTCCACGTTCGGGAGACTTCTTTCCAGATACATTTTGCGGGGCAACTGCCGCTCTTCTATCCAGGCTTGCATGGTTCTGGCAACATCCTGTCCGACATACAGATGGACGCCGGCACTATTCTCATTCCACCACTTAATCAAGACCTCGTAATCTGCCGCTTTATTTCCTATATTCCAATATAGTTGGGGAATATTATAGTCGATCCATCCCTTTTCCATCCACTCTTTCACGTCGGCATATAAATCATCGTAGTTCTGCAAACCGTTTGTATCACTTCCCGAACCATCCGGCGTATTTTTCCTGTTCCGGTAAATGCCGAAAGGACTGATGCCAAAACGTACCCAGGGCTTTTCCATAATAATCGTCTGCTTGACTGCACGAATCAGCAGATTAACGTTATCTCTCCTCCAGTCTTCTTTTTGGGAAGGACGAAAGCCCTGCAAGCGGCCATAACGCAAGAAACTGTTATCGTCCGGAAACGCTTCTCCTGCAATCGGATAAGGATAAAAATAATCATCCATGTGAATCGCATCTACATCATACCGGCTCACAATATCTTTCACCACCTTACAAATAAAATTCCTGCATTCCGGCACTCCGGGATCAAAATAGATTCGGTTACCGTACTCCACAAACCATTCCGGATGCCGGTGGTAAATATGTGAGTCGTGTAATATATCCCCCTGCTCGGCAGTCACCCGATAAGGATTAAGCCAAGCGTGAAATTCCATGCTTCGTTGATGGCAAGCCTCTATCAGGAACGATATTGGATCGAAAGAAGAGGCCGGCGCTTTTCCCTGTTCCCCACTCAGATAGCGACTCCAGGGTTCTAATGCCGACGGATAAAAAGCATCGGCCGCAGGCCTGACCTGAAAAACAACAGCATTAATATGGTGCTTTTGAAACGTATCTAACATCCCGGAAAAATATGACTTCATGGCCTCCGGCGACATTTCTCGGTACTGCTGCTGCCAAATGACCGATACCCAAACACCCCGGAACTCCCGCTTCGGGCTTGTCTGCGATGACAACACACGCGATGGCAGCACACTCATAGAAATGAAAGAAAAGACGAAACATATAAATAATTTCTTCATGCTGATTTTTTTTGTTGGATGCAAAAGTACACGAATATTTTCATTCGGAGGTATGAAATAAGCCAAAAATACATTACTTTTGCCAATCAAAATTAAACAACATATCATCAGACAATGAAATCTTATAACGAATTAAAAGACATTGCCGTTTTTATAGCTCGTTACGCAACCTGCCTTTTAGCTTCAGGGGTGCACACTTCGCGCGTCATTCGCAATTCTTGCCGGATTGGCGTTTCATTTGGTGTTTCCGTTAAAATGTCGACGTTTCAAAAAACAGTTGTACTTTCCGTTTACGACGAAGAAAGCGCCGATGTTTACACGGAAGTGGTAGAAATCGGCGCACTTCCTACGTCTTTCGAATTTAATTCCGAACTCAGTTCCCTGAGTTGGGATGCTTATGATAATCATTTATCTTTAGCGGAGTTGTGGGAGAGATTCAACCAAATCATCTCCAGACCCAAGATGTCGCCTCATGTTGTACTGCTATTGGTAGGATTGGCGAATGCTTCTTTTTGCCGGTTGTTTGGCGGCAGCTGGGCAGCCGTTGGCATTGTTCTGCTTGCTACCCTGGCCGGATTTTTCACACGGCAGCAGATGCAACGCAGAAAAATCAACCATTTCTTTGTTTTTACCGTTTCTGCCTTTGTCGCTTCCATGTGTGCTTCCGTCGCATTGACCTTCGACGCGACTGCGGAAATAGCAATCGCTACCAGCGTCCTTTTCCTGATTCCCGGCGTGCCGCTCATCAATGGAGTTATCGACATCGTGGAAGGACATACGGTAACCGGTTGTTCCCGACTGGTGCAGGCATTCCTGTTGGTCATTTGCATTGCAGTAGGTTTATCCTGTCCTTTGATGTTATTTAAAAGCAGTTTATTATTATGATATTGACAGATATTTTGATTGATGGCCTGCTCGCAGCCATTGCCGGCATAGGATTCGGCGCTATTTCCCATCCCCCCAAAAGAGCATTCAAGTACATTGCCATACTGGCTGCCGTGGGACATGCGTTGCGTTATGCTTTGATGAACTATGCTGCCTGCGATATTGCTACCGCATCTTTTTGCGCCTCATTTGTAATCGGATTGCTGTCTCTATGGTTTGGCAGGTTGTCGTATTGTCCGATGACTGTCCTCTACATTCCCGCATTACTCCCGATGATTCCCGGAATGTATGCTTACAAAAGTGTCTTGGCGCTGGTCATGTTTATGCAACATTTTAAAGACACTGTATTGGCCGAACAATACTTACGTGAATTGTCATCCAATGTTATCGTAACGGTCAGCACCGTATTTCTGCTCGCCGTAGGAGCTACTATCCTGATATTCATTGCTCCCAAGCTGGCTTATACGATGACAAGACGGAACAGATAAATGCTTTACAACAAATAATATGATGCAACCTGCAAAATTTACCGGATTTACCCCAGCCGCCATACAGTTTTTCCGCGACTTGGAAGCAAACAATTATAAACCCTGGTTTGATGCCAACAAGGCTGTTTATGAACAGGAAATTGTGCAACCGTTCAAAGCTTTGGTAACAGCGCTTACTCCGGCCATGTATGCGATTGATTCACGCTTTGAACTGCGTCCTCATCGCGTCCTTTCAAGAATCTACCGGGATATCCGTTTCTCTCCGGACAAAACACCTTATAAAACCTGTATGTGGATTACTTTCCAACGCCCTGTTGCCAATTGGCAGAATTATCCTGGATATTTCATGGAATTATCGGCCAGTGGTTATATTTATGGCATGGGACTGTATGCTGCACAAAAACAGATCATGGAAGATTTCCGCACCAAAGTGGCATACGAGCAGGATCATTTCCAAGCGATTACCCAAGACTTGGTTGGCAGCAAAGGTTTTTCCATTGAAGGCGAACAATACAAGCGTCCTTTGAAAAACGATTTATCCGAATACTTCCAACCCTGGATACAGCGGAAAAGTTTTTGGCTAAAGAAGGATCGACCTGTCGGAAATGAAGTATTCTCCGAAAAAATTTTCCAACTATTGGAAGCTGATTTTACAGCGATGAAAGATTTATATGTGTTTTTATCGGAGATGTAGTAAAGAGTTAATCATTGTTAATGAATAAACTGTTCAGCAATAAAATTGTTTTTTAAATGTATGACAACAATCAAATCACATCAAATCATGTCATCCGTAACATTCAAAGGAATTTCGGTTCGGACGAATGGCGAGTTACCTAAAACAGGTACTCCAGCGCCGAACTTTGTATTGGTTCAGACCGATTTAAGTGAAATCTCATTAACCGATTTTAGAGGAAAGAAGGTAGTGTTAAACATTTTTCCAAGTTTAGACACCGGCGTTTGTGCTGCTTCCGTCAGAAGATTCAATAAAGAAGCTTCCGCTATGGACAATACGGTTGTATTGGCTATTTCGAAAGATTTACCTTTTGCTCATGCCCGATTCTGTACAACGGAAGGTATTGAAAATGTAAAGGCTTTGTCAACATTTCGCAGTCCGGAGTTTGAACAAAATTATGGTCTGCTGATGATCGATGGTCCGCTGAAAGGATTGCTTGCACGGGCGGTAGTCGCCATCAATGAAACCGGCAATGTTGTCTATACGGAACTGGTATCGGAAATTACGCAAGAACCCAATTATAATGCTGCGATAGCATCTGTACAATAAATTTTGTTTTTTCATTTGGTTAAATTAAAAAGTTAGTGATTGGGGCTGTCTCGATTTTCGAGACAGCCTTTTTTGGGTATATAGGGCATCTTATTTTACGATCTTTTTCTTCTTCGGAACACTTTGATAAAACAGCCTGTAGAAACGGCAATCAGTAGCGCCGTAACAATAAACGACCACAGATTCGGTGTGCGTGATTCGGCTGTCAGGACATAATCTCCGGTGAAAATCCGGTATGCATCTACTTTCCAAACCAGCGTATCCTGATTCTTGAACGGAGTATTGGCGGCCACAACTACACCCGGCATGACCAGTTCATAATCCATGCTGATTCCAAAAAGATTGACCAAGCGTGTTTTTTCGTCATACATGCTGTCAATCCGTTTTTTGTGCTCTTTTTCGATGCTGGAGAAATCGCTTGTGCCGAAATAATTATCAAGATATTGGCAGATTTTTGCCGGCGATATTTCATCCACTTCCTTTTTAGAAATCAGTGTGTATAATGTATCCTTTATTTCAGGAAGCCGCATGGCAAGCGGATTTGCCGAAGTGTTTGCCACAGACTGTACAATCTCAAAACTTATTTCATACATACTGTTGGAATACCATTTATTAAATTTATCTGCAATCCGGTCTAAAATGCCGTTCAGTTCTACTCCGTTCATTCCCGTTATTCCCGGATAGTCGTGTAGATCTCCACGAAACCAAAGTTTTATTTCGGTCGAATCCAAATAATTGCTGATTGGAATGGGGCCTTTTTCCGTGAGTTGCAAATACCTGGAAGTAAACGTATAGTAGGTATAAAACCATTTGAAGCGTTTGTTCATGCTTTCCTGCGGAACGGCCAGCGGACGCATGTAATCTTCGGTCGGTACCGGATTTGAAAAATCTTCGGCCAAATAGCCCTGTTTTGTGACTTTTACGTTGTAGTTCCGCGAGGTATCCTGTTCGCAGGGTTCAATTTCCCAACCGGAATCAAGATTGAATAGAAACGGATTGTGGGACTTGTCGCCGGACAAAAAAGCCGAATCTCCACGGGTATAGATATTTTTCCTGACCTGACCGTTCGGAGAAACAACGGTCGTCATCCTGTAATATGTGTTGCAGGCTGTCAGGCACATCATCAATAATGTTGCTGTTAAAATTTGAGTTTTCATATCATTGATTGTTTAAATAAGAAATATAGTTTGTGTACAGGCGATGTTTTGTTGATTTGATTTTTTGCTTTTTTTCCAGGGCGCGGTAATATTGCTGTCTGTTGGCGTGCATATCCGATTCCGGGTTTTTCTCTGTTCGCACGGAAGGAATATACCGTATAAATGCCGTCGAAACGGGCGATTGTTCTATTTCCCATATCATAAAACCGAAAAAACATGCAGCTACGATACCGGAAACCCAAGCTGTAGCAAGCCATATCCGATTTTTTTCCTTGACATTTTGTAGATGTTCGATTTTTCGGAGAATGTTTCCGGTCAGTTCGTCCGGATTGTCCAACACGGGATGTGTATGTCGAAGTTTATCCAATAATTGATCGCCTGTATGATTTACCTTTTCCATAATATATTGTTTTATTGCGTTATTTGATCCATTCGCTCACGAATGTGTTTTCTGGCCAGATATAGATTACTTTTGATTTTGGCTTTCGAGAGGCGGGTAATTATTTCAACTTCATCGGTACTCAAACCCTCTACGTCGCACAGCATAAAGACAAGTTTCTGTTTCGGGGTAAGTTCTTCCGTAAGGCTGATAATCAGCATTTTCAACTCCCGGTTGATGAGGTTTGATTCGATATTTTCGCCGGACAACAAGCTTCCGGCAGATGCAATCTCCGCTTCTATGTTTGCCGGCGTATAGGATTTTTGCCGCAGTTTATCGTAACATGTATTACATGCGATTTTATATAACCATGTCGAAAATTGGGCTTGCCGGTCGTATTTTTTCAGATTCAGCCAGACCTTGACAAAAACATCCTGCACACAATCTTTGGCATCTTCTTCATTACAGAGCAGCCTGAAAGCAAGACGAAAAACAAATGTCTGATATTCGCCAACCAAAAGGGCAAATGCCTGTTTGTCATTCTTTTTGCTTCGTTCGATGAGCGCTTGTATTTGTTCCTTGTCCATTCTTTTTGATATATATATCTATGAAACGAAAAAAAAGATAAATAGTCGAATTTTTCCCGAAAAAAATAACCCCCAATGAAGCGATTGGGGGTTATGATGTGCATCTCTGCCGATGACGTCTTTTAATTTACCTGCTTTTAATTATTTCAACACGTTTTGAGGCGTGAATCTTTTTGGTGATATAAATATCGGTCGTGTCAGGCTCATATATTTCTTGTCCGAGTAAATTATAATAGTGTACTTCTATTACCGGATCTTCGTTGATGCGCCTGTCGATACCAGTCTCGGGAAAGGCTGTGATGTTGATGGCGACATCCGCTTTGATTTCGTTTATCGTCAAAGTATATACGCCTTCTTCGTTCTGATTGCCAACGTCGACGGTTTGCCCGTTTACTTGTACTTGTGCGGTATATCCGGCTGCTACCGTAAACTTAACGGTGTAGTTATCGCCGCAAGCTACTTGTGTAGCGCCGGCTTCAGTCGGGAGTACGAGATTGATGTTTTCGCCGATGCTCAAGTTGACCGTTGAGGGAAGCGCATTGAAAATCAATACGGGAATCCGGTCTATATTTCCACTCTCCTTGGCATAAAATTGCATAATCATATCGCCGCTTACGAGTACTCCGGCCAACTGGATGCGGATGGAATCTTCGGCAAGATTTTCCAGAATATATTCGGTAACATCTATTTCCATTACTTTTCCCGGGCCAAAACCTTCCGAAACGTAGCCTACCCGGATTTCTTCCGTGATGGGATCTCCTTTGAGCGCTCCGCGAGTTTCGCCATTGCTCGCCCATGTCATGGCGGTGATAGCGTCTAAAGTTGTTGGCACTGTTCTTATCTGATAGTAGTGGTTGTTCACTGCTCTATCCGGATTGGCTGCCATTACCAGTCTCAATAGCACCTGGTTGTACGGTGTGGCGCGTATTTCGGCTGTAGGATCAAAACGAAGATAAGATCTCAGCTCATATATATCGGCAGAACTGTGCCTAACCATCAATACTCCTTCCTGGCTATAATTCGTATGTTGGTTTTCAGTGCCATAACTGCTGATATTAGTACCTCCGCGCACGTATGTATCTTCCGTAACAAGCAGCACTTCGGGCGCAAAGGCATCGATCAGGATGGTCGTATTGCTTCGTATATTGGTCAGCAATACGGTATAAACGCCCTCGTTTTCCGTTAACGTTTGAGCGATGCCGCCGACTGTTACATACGGATGGTGGTAGCTGCCGGTCAATGTGAAGGAAATGTTGTAATCGGTAAAATATTTAGCCGTTGGCTGAAGCGGTTCCGCTAACTGGATGTAATTACCTCCGGCATTGATCGTAATATCCAGCACGATGGTATCGGTGGTTATCGTTATGAGCGTATCGGTTGTTACGTTTTCCAGCGTTAAGGTATAAATGCCTTTCGACAGTGCAGGCGTAAGAGACGTACCGCCCGCGGTTGCCGTTGGATGATAACCTTCATCTGCCGAAAACTCCAATTCAAACGGATTGCCCGATGAAACGGTGTAATCTCCGGCAATACCCGGAGATGTGATGAGGGTAATGCGCTCATCTTTGTTGACGGTTATCTTTCGCAGATTTCCATTGCCTGTACCGATGGTGGTCAACAAATTACTTGCTTCCGTCGTTGCCACAACAGACTCAAAAGGTTTGAGCGCCGTGCCGAGGGTAGCTGCCGGAGCATTAAACAGATCACTCAGAGCGGCAGTATAATTCGGATTAAAGGTATAATAACCGGTAGCGTTTGGAATGGAAGTTACGTTGGTAAAATGCGGATTTGCAACAAATGTATAAGTATCTAAGACAGGCCATGTGCCGAAAGTTGGATTAGGTTTGGAAGTAAAGGTGACTTCAACGCTATTGCCCAAAGCAGCCGGAAATTGGATAAGGTATCCTTTGGAGGCGTCAATATGGCGACATCCTTCAAAAGAATTTAAGTCCTTATTGTAATCCTGTAATAAATATGGAGTGGCGTCTTTGCCGTTATAACTGACGTCTGCCACATCAAACGGAAAACCGATGGAGTACCATTGTCCGGTGGTAAATGTTTTTACAAGCTTCACTGCGCTACCGCCGGAAACGGTAGTTGTAGCTGCCGTCCATTGTCCTGCACCATGAGTGTCGTTCGATTCGAATATTACATCGCCGTGCGTATTCGCATCATAATCTGTATTTACGGTTCCATTCGGTGCAATAACGAGCGGTGCGGCATATTCGTATGCGCCAATATCGCGTGTGCCGTTCTTAATTGACCGTCCGGTAATATCGGTGACGGTGTATTGGTCGGCAACGGTACTTCCTGCATCTATGGCCGTGGAAGTCGAAGAGAGACGCCAGTTTTCGGCAAAGATGGCGGCGCTGTCGGCATCTTCAGGAGTTGTTATGTTTGTTGCGTCGGGAGTAAAACTGCCGCCATTGTACGAACCTGTGGCAGCAGTAATAATATTATTTTTGAATGCCTTTGGATGTGAACTGGCATCCCGTATTTCAAGATTTCTTAAAGTGCCGGTGAATGATCTATTTTCCCAAAAAATACTGTTATAGATGTATATCTTAGTATTGGCATAAAAATAGATAGCGCTTTCTCCTGCATTTTTTGTGATCGTGCTGTTGACAATGTTTACAGTAGGCGTAGTATTAGCGACAAAAAGAGCCGATCCATGCCAACCCCCACCGCCATTCCCGGGTGTTTTATTTCCGGAGATGAGCGTGTTTTTCACATTCAGGGTAATGTTACCGGCACTGTTCCAGGTGGCTATCGCAGGGCCTTGTGCATTATAACCGTTTCCGTTGTTCTGCCCTAAAATATTATTGGTGTTACTGGTTATTTCGCTATTTTCAATATTGACGGTGCAGGTACCAACATTAGTACTGTTGGCATCTCCCACCATAATACCGGCTCCGCGTCCACAGGCTGTGTTGCTGGTTACCTTGCAATTCCGTATGGTAATAGTACCGTTGCCTAACCAAAGTTGAATACCACCGCCAATGGCAATATTATTCGCCGTAGTTGTTTCATTTTGGCTCGTATTATTTCTAACAATACAGTTGTCCAGCGTAGCATTTGCCCGCATCAGAATCCCGCCGCCGCAGTTGGCGGCTGTAACGGTAGAATTGGGCGGTGTTACCCGGCCGTTTTGGATGGTAAATCCGCTCCAGACGGTTTCGGAAGTTAGTTCGCCCGTTGCAACTACGCGCTTGGAACCGCCACCGTCCAGGATGGTGAGAGAAGGATCCAGGCGTCGCTGGTCTAACGTTATTTCACTGCCCGAAAAACCACCGTATACGTTTACGCCCGATTTCCCGGTTAAAGTAGCTGCCAGAGCATACGTTCCCTGTGCTACCCAAATTACATCATTCTCGGAAGCTGCATCAATAGCTGCTTGAATGTCACTGAGAGCGTTAGTCCAGCTTGTACCGGACTCATCGCCTGTTCCCGTTGGCGTCACATAGTATGTTTTTGCACTTGCAGCAACAACAAACGCCGTCATACAAAATAATAATAGGAGATTTCTTTTCATGGACCTAATAATTTTGAAACATTAATATTAAAGCGATAAATACAATAAATTAAAACCACTTTGCAAAAATATATCATGAATGGTCGTTTTATCTTACTATATTCTCTCTTTTTTTTGCTCAAAATGGTATTATTACTCTTTGGGAGTTCACAAAACTATTTTTGGTGGCCATAAAACTGTTTTTGGTGGCCACAAAACTATTTTTTGTGGCCATAAAACTATTTTTTGTGTCCACAAAACTATTTTTTGTGTCCACAAAACTATTTTTTGTGTCCATAAAACTGTTTTTGGTGTCCACAAAACTGTTTAACTTTTCACTTTTAGTTTTTACCGCCTGTGTGTAATTGGAAAATTTCCTGTACTTTTGTACTCCAATTTAGAAATCATAAGTCATGGAGTATAATTTCAGGGAAATCGAAAAAAAATGGCAGGAATACTGGCTTGCCGAAAACGTTTACAGCATTACGGAAAACAGAGATAAACCCAAGTATTATGTCTTGGATATGTTCCCTTACCCTTCGGGAGCGGGTTTGCATGTAGGGCATCCGCTGGGTTATATCGCCTCCGACATTTATTCCCGTTTCAAACGCTTGCGCGGTTTCAACGTCCTGCATCCGATGGGATATGACGCCTACGGATTACCGGCCGAACAATATGCTATCCAAACCGGCCAGCATCCCGAAATTACTACCCAAAAAAACATCGCACGCTACCGCGAGCAGTTGGATAAGATCGGTTTTTCTTTCGACTGGAATCGTGAAGTGCGTACTTGCGATGCTGCCTATTACCATTGGACGCAATGGGCGTTTATACAAATGTTCCACAGTTATTACTGTTACGATAAACAGCGGGCGATGCCCATTGCTACACTCGTTAAAGCTTTCGAAACGACGGGTACGGACAATTTGCATGTAGCTTGCGGCGAACAGCTTTCATTTACCGCCGAAGCATGGAACAGCAAAAGTGAAAAAGAAAAACAAACCATCCTGCTGAACTACCGCATCGCCTACCTGGGCGACACGATGGTGAACTGGTGCGCCACGCTGGGCACAGTCCTGGCAAACGATGAAGTCATAAACGGCCTCTCGGCACGGGGCGGTTATCCGGTAGAGCAAAAAATGATGCGTCAATGGTGTCTGCGGGTATCGGCCTATGCACAGCGTTTGCTGGACGGACTGGACACGATCGACTGGACGGATTCCCTGAAAGAAACGCAACGAAACTGGATTGGCCGCAGTGAAGGCGCTGAAGTCGTATTCAAAGTAAAAGATTCCGACTGGAATTTCACGGTTTTCACTACCCGTGCAGATACGATTTTCGGTGTTACATTCATGGTATTGGCGCCGGAAAGCGAATGGGTTGAACGTTTGACTACTCCCGAACAATACACCGTTGTACAAAATTACCTGCAGGCAAGCAAGAAACGTACCGAACGTGAGCGAATCGCCGACCGGCGCGTTACCGGCGTGTTTTCCGGATCTTATGCCGTCAACCCGTTGACCAATGAAGCGATTCCCGTCTGGATCAGTGATTATGTATTGGCGGGATACGGTACCGGAGCAATCATGGCAGTACCTGCACATGACAGTCGCGACTATGCGTTTGCCAAACATTTTAATCTGCCGATTATTCCCCTGATAGCCGGATGCGACGTTTCCGAAGAGAGTTTTGATGCCAAGGATGGTAAAATGATCAACTCCCCTCAACCGCATCACGAAACAGCAGACGGACTGGTATTGAATGGCCTGGAAGTGAAAGACGCCATCGCAAAAACGAAGGCTTATATTGCGGCTAAGGGTCTGGGTAAAATCAAGATAAACTATCGCCTGCGGGACGCTATCTTCAGCCGTCAACGGTATTGGGGCGAGCCATTCCCCGTTTATTATGATGCCGACGGACTGCCACAAACGCTGCCGGAAGATAAATTGCCGCTGAAATTACCGGAAGTCGATAAATTCCTTCCAACGGCAACGGGAGAACCTCCGCTGGGACGGGCTACCCGCTGGGCTTGGGATTTGCCAAACGGTCAAGTCGTGGACTGCTCCGAAATCGACAACGTACGTGTATTTCCGCTGGAACTGTGTACCATGCCGGGATTTGCCGGCTCATCTGCATATTATCTTCGGTACATGGATCCGCATAATGCGAAAGCGCTGGTATCGCCGGAGGCCGATGAATACTGGAAAAATGTAGATTTATATATCGGAGGAACGGAACATGCTACCGGTCACCTGATTTACAGCCGTTTCTGGAACAAATTCTTATTTGACTTGGGATTTGTCTGCGAAGAAGAACCTTTCAAAAAACTGATCAACCAGGGAATGATTCAGGGACGGAGCAATTTTGTATATAGAATTGCCAACACCAATACCTTTGTTTCGCTGAACTTGAAAGATCAATATGACGTAACGCCTATTCATGTGGATGTAAACATCGTCTCGAACGATATATTGGATATCGAAGCCTTTCGAAGCTGGAATCCGGAATACAAGACTTCGGAGTTTATCCTGGAAGATGGAAAATACATCTGCGGTTGGGCGGTCGAGAAAATGTCCAAGT
>JAISFI010000204.1 GCA_031263685.1 Dysgonamonadaceae bacterium
ATATTATCGCTGTGCTGACGCGGCAAGGCCGCTTCGTCGAAGTAAACGTAATTCGTCACATTTTCTACGCCAAAGCTAAACATGGATTTCGTGTGCGGAACATTCAATTCTCCTCCCACGTACACCCGTTGCGTCTGATTGAAATCACGATCCCACCAGAAATATTTAGAATGATAATGCTGCTCGTAAAACGAAGGAGTCGTATTCTTCAGATATGCCTTCGCCGTGAGGGAAGCGGTATCCCGGAAGACGGGGATGCGGGTTTCTATCATTCCCGAAGCATCGACGTCTCCCAGATTCTCTCCCAGCACGCCAAATTCGGCCTGCGCCCGGTAGCGGAGAATCTTTCCGGTAGTCTTCGCCATTTCACCGCCAACGAAAGTCGCCGTTTGCGTCGCCACCCAAGCCGTCGGAAAACGTTCCATGAGCAGGTATTGACGATAGTCGAACGAAGCATAAGCCGTCAAGTCGAACTTCGCCCAGCGGTTGAAACCTTCCCGCAGGGAAACGCCCAGCGTATTCTTGAAATTCCACATGCGGGTTGTATCGTTGGACGACATATTCAGGTGCGGCGCTGCATTCAGGTAAGGCGCGCGGGCATATATCGTGTCCAGCCCGGCATCTTTGGAGATGAACTTATGCTGTTGCGTGTGGATATCGGCAGTATGGATGATGCTGCCTACGGTGACGAACTGGGTAATATCTTCGCCCTCTTCGTCCACCTGTCCGGTTTCCTTTTCAAAGCCGAAATTATACCGGTGCGTGTAGAAGAATCGGCTGCCCTTCACGCGATTCCACGTGTCATGGATACGGGTGGGGATGTCTTTACTTCGCATGTTCTGGGTTTGGTTTTCGCCGATGGCTTCCGGACTGGTAATGTAGCGGTCGTCCGTAATACCGCCATTTTCATCATTGATATAGCTGCGATTGTTGTAGAAGAAATGATAACGGTAACGGTCGGAAAAATAGCTGCTGTAAAAAACAAGGTCGATATGCTTGGCGCCCTGATGGTTATAGCGTCCCCTGGCATACAGGAAGTCGAGATCAAAACCGAGGTTGAGTTTCTTATTCAGGTTGACGGATATACCGCCCCGCAGCCGCTCATTCTGCGTATCTCCGTCACCTTCCGATTGATATTCCAGTTTGGAGTAAGGAACGCGCGTATTGATGAAATCGAAATTGCCCGGTCGGCGGTTGTAAATACTGTAAGCATCGGCAAACATGAAAAGGGAAGTCGTTTCCCGTTCCTGAAAGATGCGGGAGATGGCCGGCGTTCCGAGATTTCCCAGATAAGCGATAGAAGTTCCCCAACCATCTGCGTAATTTCGGTTGAAGAAGCCTGTTACCAGTGTATCCGGCTGTCCGGGACGGAACTCGCCGAGGTTTTCGGAAATTCTCCAGTAATAAACAGGGAGGCTATCCCTGAAAGGAGAGGTATCTACATAAGTAAAGGTTTCTTTCCATACCGCCCGGAGGGAATCCATGCGGGAAACAGCGAGGGTAAGCGAATCGGCAGGGGATGACAGCGAATCGAGAGGGAATGACAGCGGGTCGGCAACCGAATCAACCGGCAGAACATCCGGTATTTCCGGTATCTCCTGACTTTCCTGTCCGCTTAAACGTCCAAAGCAGCAGATGCAGCAAACGGATATGAAGATGATTTGCCTCATGCACCGTTATCGTCTTATATGCTGCCTGCTTCCACGATGATTTCCATTCCTTTCAGAATCGCCTTTTCGTTTGCCGGTAACAAATGATGATGACGTTCCGGCAGTGATTTTTTCAGTCCTGCCATCACGCTTTTTAAGGTGACGACCGGATCGACTTTGAGCATACCACCCAGCACAAACATATTGAATGCCTTGCTGTTGTCCGTTTCGATAGAAGCCTTCATGGCGTCAATCCGGCACGTGCGGATGTCTTGGCGGGTAGGCGGTTTGGGAATCCCGTAACTGTCGTATATCAGGATACCGCCCGGTTTAACGGTTCTTTCAAACTTGTCTAAAGAAGGTTGGTTGAGGATGATGGCAATGTCGTAAGCATTCAGTATTGGCGAACTGATTCGTTCGTCGCTGACGATTACGGTTACATTGGCCGTTCCTCCCCGCTGTTCCGGCCCGTAGGAAGGGAACCAGGTGACTTCTTTTCCTTCCATCAAACCCGAATATGCAAGAATCTTTCCCATGGAAAGTACTCCCTGCCCGCCGAAACCGGCGATGATAATTTCTCTTTTCATGCAGTTAAATATTTTTCAAGTCTCCTAAGGGATACATGGGAAACATGTTGTTTTCCATCCATTTATTGGCATCGTCCGGAGTCATCTTCCAGCCGGAGGCGCAGGTAGAAACGATTTCTACGATAGAGGTTCCTTTGCCTTCCATCGAGTTTTCAAAAGCTTTGCGCAACATCTTTTTGGCCTTTTTAATGGCAGGCGTTGTATGTACCGCCTGGCGGGTAACCAGGCAAGTGCCATCCAGTTGCGCCAGTAAGTTCGATATTTTCAGCGGATAACCGTTCAACTGTTCGTTGCGGCCGTATGGACAGGTTGCTGTTTTCATGTTCAGCAGGGTAGTAGGCGCCATTTGTCCGCCGGTCATGCCGTAGATAGCGTTGTTGATGAAGATGATGGTGATGTTTTCGCCCCGGTTGCAGGCGTGGATCGTTTCTGCCGTGCCGATAGCGGCCAAATCGCCATCGCCCTGATAGGTGAAGACCAGTTTGTCGGGCAATAGCCTTTTGACGGCTGTTGCCAGCGCCGGAGCGCGTCCGTGAGCAGCTTCCTGCCAGTCGATATCCAGATAGTTGTAGGCAAATACGGCGCAGCCAACGGGCGCTATGCCGATGCACTGTTCCGTTAATCCCATTTCGTCTACAACTTCTGCCACCAGTTTATGGACTACACCGTGACTGCATCCCGGACAGTAGTGCATGGGATTGTCGTTCATCAATCGTGGTTTCTGATAAACCAGATTTTCGGGGGCGATTATTTCGTTTATATTCATAGCGTTCGATGCTTAATTCTTTACTTTTCGTTCGATGCTTTCAACACTCTTAGCGCTTCCAGCACCTCATCCGGCGCCGGTACAATACCGCCCAAACGTCCGAAATGTTCTACCTTTATTTTACATTCGACGGCCAGCTTGATGTCTTCAATCATTTGACCGGCATTGAGTTCGACCGATAAAATCCCCTTCGCCTTTCCCACAAAACCGTGCAGTGCCTTAGAAGGGAAAGGCCACAGGGTGATGGGGCGGAACAGTCCGACTTTAATGCCTTCTTCCCGCGCCATTTCCACAGCCTTCTGACTGATTCTGGCGGCAGATCCAAAGGCGACGATAAGATACTCGGCGTCTTCACATCTCATTTCCTCGTAGAGCACTTCGTTTGCTTCTATTGTTCTGTATTTTTGCTGGAAACGGAGATTGTTCTGTTCCATGATGTTCGAATCCAGTTCCAGGGACGTGATGATATTGCGTTTGCGGGAAGCCAGTCTGCCGAGTGTTGCCCAGGGCTGTTCTTTCCGGATTTCCGCTTCTGTCTTTCTTGGACGGGCTTCCGGAAGGATCACTTTTTCCATCATCTGTCCGATAACGCCATCGGAAAGAATCATTGCCGGATTGTTGTATTTGAAGGCGAGGTCGAAACCCAGCACAACATGATCGGCCATCTCCTGTACGGAAGCCGGCGCGAGGGTGATAATCTTGTAGTCGCCATGTCCTCCTCCTTTGACGGTTTGAAAGTAATCGGCCTGACTGGGCTGAATTGTTCCCAATCCCGGCCCGCCGCGCATGACGTTCACCAGCAATGCGGGTAATTCCGCACCGGCCATATAGGAGATACCTTCCTGTTTCAGGCTTATTCCCGGACTGGACGACGAAGTCATTACTCTTTTTCCGCAGGCGGCGCCCCCGTAAACCATATTAATAGCGGCAACCTCACTTTCGGCCTGCAATACGACCATTCCGGTCGTTTCCCACGGTTTTTCAAGCATCAGTGTTTCCATGATTTCCGATTGCGGTGTAATCGGGTAACCGAAATACCCGTCGGCACCGTAACGGATAGCGGCGTAGGCAATGGCTTCATTGCCTTTCATCAGCTTTATTTCTTCTGTCATCATTTAACTCTCCAATTTTACTTTATACACTGCAATACATCCATCCGGACATACCCAACCGCAATTCGTACAACCAATACATGCATCGGCCTGCTGCATAAATGCATAGTTGTAGCCTTTGCTGTTCACCTCTCTGTGGAGCGCGATCACCTGCGTAGGACAAGCCGTTATGCAAAGGTTACATCCTTTGCAGCGCTCCTGGTCTACGACGATTGCTCCTCTGATTTTTGCCATATTTGAGTTTTTGTTTCAATTAAAAGAACAAAGAATAAAGTCTTTTGAAACGGATACTGTTGTTTGTACTTTAATTCTTTTTAAAGGCGCAAAAGTACAAAAAAATTCTAATTACACACAGATGCAAGGAATTAAAAGTGAAAAGTTAATTCTCCATCACTGCTCCATTCAATACTTCCCGCATCTTGTCTTCGCCCATGAAGCCGGTGGAGGTGTATATTATATCGCCCTGTTTGTTAAGGATGAGGTAGAACGGGATTCCCTGTATGCTGAAAGATTTACTCAATTCATTCCATTGCTGGCCGCTCATTCGAAAATGTTCGCCTTTAATATCGGGAATCGTATTTTGCCATTTAGCCATAGGCGAAGTTTCGTTGGTCAGGTATAAGAAGATAACGCCTTTTGCTTCCATTTCTTCCTTTACTTTTGCGGCTTGTTTCATGGCATTCATGCAGGGGCCGCACCAGGTTGCCCAGAAATCGATGAAGACGACTTTGCCTTTGTAGGATTGTGTAATGGCGGCGAAAAGCTCTTCCGGCGGAATGTTTTTGATGTCGTCGGTGTGCATCCTATAGCCGGTTGTTTTTTTATTGGCTTCTATTTTGGCTTTCAGTTCATTGTTCTTAGCCGTCAGTAAATCGCCGAAGGCAGGATTAATTGCATGGGCTTTGTCCAGCGCTTCGTCCGAAATGAGTTTGTAATCTACAATCGGGGCGGCCAGTTCTTGCATGGCCATCAAGTCGAAAATGAAACCCTGGTTACTTCCAAGAATTTCGCTGATGTTAAGGGGAGCGGTTGGGAGATTTTGCTGTTTAGCAAGCCACTGAACGCAATTTCCGTAATTATCGCTGTACAAGCCGATGGGGTCATTGGGGAGAAAGTCTTTGATAAAGGCATAGTAATTATCCGGCAGTATGATTTTCGCTTCTTCGGGCGAGGCGTTGCCGCTTTCTGATTGGGATGCCAATTGACGGGCATATATAAGGACGTCCTGCGCCTGTACCAGTATTAAGGCTGTTTCTATGCGCAGGTCTTGTGTCTTTAGCCGGCGGAGCGCTTCACTGATGCCGGTAAATGTATCTATCTTGCGAAGGCGGTTTTCATAGCGTTCCAGTATGTAGGCTTTATATTCTTCCACATTCATGCTGGCGACGTCTTCGAGCATTTTCATCATTTCTTCCCTTGTTTCAAAGAGCGGAGTAACCCATTCGGGATGCTTGTTTATTTCTTCGTTCAACGCGGCGTTTTTCCCGGAAAAGGCGAGCTTTTCTCCCAGCGAAGGCATCTCTTTCAATAAACGCGATCCGGAGCGAGTGATTTCCGGCAGATTAATCGTAACCGATGTTTCTGTTCCGGGCGTGAGGAAAATGGGAATATTATGAGCAGGGAGGATGTGCGAACTGGTGAGTTTTACCGGATAAATCAGAGGAATCTCTGTACGGAATGTGCCATCGTCGGCCACTGGAATCTCAATCTCGTCCCAATTGTTCAGGATGAAATCATATTTATGCGCGTTCAATTTGGTGTGCATCTGTTTCGGATAATGCAGTATTTTCCCGGTTAATACGGCATTCCCCGATCGGATGACCGGCTGGTCGAGCGCTGGTTGCTCTTTGCTGTTTTTTTTCTGCTGTTGAACAAACTTATCAAACGGTTTGCCGTCCAAACGGATGCCCCAGAGCTGAAATGACCCCGGATCATCGCCTTCCGTAAAACTCACTTCCCGGGTAGAGGCGGGCAGGGGAGGGAAGATGAGTTGAAAAGACGCCGTGCCGGACTCCGGCATGTACAATTCTTCACCTAAAGAAATGTCGACCGATGAACGTATCGGATATTTTTTCCCGTCGTTGGTAATTAAATAACTGTCTTCGGCAATCCGTATCCAGTTTTTTGGCTTGTAATAGGTCTCAATGAAGAATACGGTAGCCGTATCGGAGAGGACTATTTGCCGTATTTCCATGGAAGTACCGGCGGTAGATGCAGCATAAAACGGAAGTTGAACAACCCGTTCTTTCGCCTGAGTCACAGTAAAAGAAGCAAGCAAAAGGAATAAAAAGAACTGTTTTAGATGTTTCATAAAGATAATATTGAATGATGATTGATTTATCGAATGCTAATGTATGAGTTTTAGGGAGCTTATTTCTTCTTTTGTCAAACCGGTTAATTCCATAACGCCTTCCGGAGACATTCCATTTTTTAATGCACGTTCGGCAACTGAGTACAGTGTTTTTTCGCGGCCTTCTTTCAAGCCTTCTTCACGGCCTTTTTCGATGCCTATTTTGATACCTTCATTTATTCCTTCTTCGCGACCTTCTTCGCGACCTTCAAATAAGCTGGTTTGCATAACGCCGCGTTGAACACGCAAGTCTTCAATGTGTGAATCGTAAGCACGCTGTTCTTCCTTACTCAGACGGTCACGCCTCAAGCGTTCACGGGCTTCGGGCAATCCTCCGGCTTTCGCATCTTCGGGTATGTCGCCCGTTTTCAGGAAAGATATCCATTCATCTAAGGGAGTTACCGCCTTACTGTCAAATTCATCTACACGCAGTACATAATACTCTGG
>JAISFI010000225.1 GCA_031263685.1 Dysgonamonadaceae bacterium
GTTCCGAAAAGATTCAGATCAACCACTTTCTTGAAAGCCTCCGTATCCAAATCGAAAATAGTTTTGTCGGGGGCAATGGTAGCGCCCGGCATGTTACCGCCCGCACCGTTGATTAAGACATCGATGCGGCCATATTTTGCAAGAATGTCGTCATAATTTTTCCGCAAAACGTCTTTGTTCAGCACGTCGGTATATAGAAACCAGGCGTCGTGGCCTTTGTCGGTAACGGCTTTTTCCAGCGCTTTTCCGGCTTCTTCATTCCGGTCTAAAATAACAACTTTGGCTCCCTGTTCGGAGAAATGATGCACCATAGAGTTTCCCAGGATTCCGGCAGCGCCGGTAATCAAAACAACTTTGTCTTTGACACTAAATAAATTCTTCATACGAAATGATTTTTAATGATAAATATTCAATTACTGTTCTTCCTGCGATGCTTCCAGGCGGATGGTTTTCAATACATCTTCACCCGTAGCTATACGGTAACCAGCGGATGCATACAAGATACCTCCATTGCGAGAAAGATAAACCGTCAGCGGAAAATTGTCCCGGAAGTCCAGTTGCAAAGTGCCAGCAACAACTTTCAATAATTGACGGTTGTCGTCCGTACTCCACTGCGCTTGTTGCGGCAAGCCTTTGAAAACAGTCGCATCAAAAGTTTGGAGGGATTTATCGGACGGAATCATCAACAGGACGCCGCCTTTCCATTCGTCTAAGGCTTGCCGTACAGACGGAAAATCTTGCAGGATATGTTTTGACGGCTCTTTGCCCGGATCCAGGAAACAAAGCATCAAACCTTTGCCTTTCGACAATGCTTTCAGGCTTGTTTTCGACTGATCGTGCAGATTTACGGTCAAATTCATATCTACGGTTCCTTTTACCGGCAATTTGCCTTCGACTTCCGGCAGGCGGATATTTACGGTGTAGGGCGTATCTTTTTTCAATTCAAAATACTCGGTATGAACAAAAACAGAGCCGTCGTTGGCGCGGCTGCCGACCGTCAGGCGATAATAGCCTTCATCCAATGCCAATTGACAGGGGAATTGCGCGACCGAGGGGTTATCTTCAAAATCCAGTGTATGAAAATCGCCATCTTTGAAATAAGCCAGCGTGTAATGAGAATAATAGCCGGGCTTAATTGGGTTGGATGCGGCGTTTTGTACGATTAATTGAGCTTTTGAATGGGTTTTTGAATGAGTTGGCGGCAGATTGTTCGCAGGAATTTCATCCGAACCGAAAACGGCATCTATCCATTGTCCGTTTTCAAGATACTGCGGTCTGGAAGTTGCCGGCTCCAAACGTGCCGGAATATCAAAACTGCGGCAAAGAGCAACGAAAAAGATGTCGCGTGACCGGCTGTCGGCAGTTTGCAGTTCATAAACGCCTCGCGGGGTTATCCGGCAGTTATAATAATTCTCGGTTTCATCGATTGTTACACGATCTCGAACAAGGTTCAAGAGAAAAGAAACAGCATGGGGTGCACCGTGTATGGCGGATGCGGTGATTGTTTGCCGGAAGAAATTTCTCCACGGTTGTATCAATTCCTGTCCGATGCGAGGGGAAGAAATACAGGAGATGAACAGACTGTCCGAAACGCTTCGCTTTACTTGAAACTTTTCCTGACCCGGTAGATGGTCGCGCAGATAAGCCGCCGGCGTATCGCGCAAATCTTTTTCCGACAAAGTGGCTAAAAATGGAAATAAACGCGGATTGTTTTTCTCTTGAAACATGAACTCGCGCATTTCCGACCCGTTGCCTTGTGCAAGATGCAGATATTTCCAAGTCTCGTTGCTGTCCAACTGATTTTCTTTGGCAAATTGAAATGCGTTTACTTCCGAAATAAAAGTAGTCATATAGGCATTTCGGAGCGAATCTTCGTAAACCAGGCGAATGGCATTGGCAGCGATTTTTTCCGAAGAGAGTTCTTTAACCGGTTTTTCTTTGGGAACATTCATGATGAAATCAGCTTCGCAGGCGATTCCCGGTTTTCGGTCTAATTTCACGTGTGTGATCTCATCTTGCGGCGTCGATTTACTGTATCCGTAGAAGTCTTTGTTAGAGGCGTATATCATTAAATCTCCCAGACCGGAAATGATGGATGTTTGTCCGCTTTTATCCGTCACGCTTTCGGCGATGGTGTACAGTTCGGCATAATTATAGACTTGAAATTTGACGGGAATGCCATCCAGCGGTCGACTGTTTTCGTCTGTAACTTGCACCTTTACCGTGCGGGTTTCGGCATAATTTTCCAATAAGTTGATTTTCGCATACAGGGGCGTTTCCAGATTTTTTTCTTCCGGGCCGGTATAGTATCCGAAAACATGGGTGTGTACCATCATTGTACGTTTGGCCGGGCCGGTAAACCAGGCGACATCCAATTCCGCTTCCGGCTCGCAGGCGCCCATATAATGCCACGTTCCATCGATCCAGACTTCTACCCAGGCGTGGTTATCGTCGGTATGTACCCACCGGGGCGTATAACATTGACGGGCAGGGATTCCCACCGATCGAAGCGCGGCTACGGTAAAGGTAGATTCTTCGCCGCAACGTCCCCAGGCAGTGCGCACCAAGGCTAAGGGAGCGGAAGTACGGGAGTCTGTTCCGCGATACGTCACCTTTTCGTGGCACCAATGGTTCACCTCCAAGGCGGCGTCATACATGGAAAGGTTTTTAACGCGGTCTTTCAACTCGTGGAAGAAAGCATTTCTTGCCGTGTCCGGATATTCGTTATTGACGCGATACACCAATACAAAATGGCGGAAAATATCTTCGGGTACTGTTTTTCCCCAGGAGAAAAAATCGCGCGCTTCGAGAGCAGCGTCTATTTGTTTCAGAAAAAAATCGCCATCATAGTCGGCTAAGTCGCAGAGAGGCATGTAAGCATAGAGAAATTCCAATGCTTCGCGTTGTTCCAGGCGCAAGCTTTCTTTTTCAAAAACGGACAATAATGCTTCGTTCCGGTGGGCAGCCAGTGTTTTACGTTTTTGAAACTGTTCGTACACTTGCCGGCGGTAATTTTTGTCTTTCAAAAAATGTCTTTCGCTTTCACTGCACGACCAGGAGAATAGCAGGAAGAATAATGCAAAGAAAATGCTTGATTGAGTTTTCATGTTTATCTGTCACGCTAAATGATTAAGAATAGCTTTAATTTTAACAGCATCTGTCTGCCATAAACCGTATTCTTCATCCTGCCGGTCGAAGTTTGTATTACGGTATTGCATGAAGCCTGGGCGATAGCTCCGGAATGTTCCGTGGAGTTCTTTTAAGCCGGTTTTCCGTATTAAATCTCCTGCATTTTCGGGGGTAATTCCGGCGCCGGGCATGATGATGATGCGGTTATTGGCTTTTGTGATCAGTTGTCCGATAACCGTTGCGCCTTCGATAGCAGTATTGTGTCCGCCGGAGGTCAGGATTCGATGACACCCCAGTTCAATGATGTCTTCCATCGCTTGAAATAAATCTTTGCTACGGTCGAAAGCCCGGTGAAAAGTGACCGACATGCCATATTGATGCGCTATGCAGATCAATTCCCGGCTTCGCTCTTTATCTATATTCCCGTCCGGAAGAAGCATGCCGATGACCACTCCATCGCATCCTGTCCGGCCACAATAATGAATGTCGGATTGCATCATTTCAAATTCCGTGTCATCATACAAAAAATCACCACCGCGCGGACGGATGAGTACATTGAACTGAATGTGCAATAATTGCTGCATCATGCCAATCTGAGCCAATGAAGGGGTAATCCCTCCTTCCGACAGACCTGCACAAAATTCCACTCTATGAGCGCCTGCCAATTGTGCAGTCAAAGCGTTATTCACAGAATCTACGCAGACTTCGAGCTGTTTGTCGCTTCCTTTTATCATCGCGCAAAAATAATTAATTTTGTTTACATTGGCCAAACGTTGGAGGTAGAATCGTGCAAAAACTGTCAAAGTCGCTCTTAGTTTCTATCTCTTAGCTCTTCTCTCCCTCCAAACCTCAAACAAAGCAGGCAGGACAGAAATGAATATAATCACAAAAGCCAATATAGTCAAGTTCTTTTTGACAAAATCCAATCCTCCGAAAAAATATCCGGCATACATGAATATAAGCACCCAAACAACTCCACCCACAATATTATAGCTAAAAAAACGGGTATAACTCATCTTTCCCATTCCGGCTACAAAGGGAGCGAATGTTCGTACAATAGGAACAAAACGCGCAAGAATAATCGTCTTGCCGCCATGTTTTTCATAAAAGTTATGCGTTTTTTCCAGATAACGCTGTTTAAATATTTTTGAATCCGGATTACGGAAAAGCTTTTCGCCGAAAAACTTCCCAATCATATAATTACAGGCATCGCCCAACACTGCGGCAGTAATCAGCAGCAAAACCATCAGGTGAACGTTGATATGATTACTTGCTTGCGATGCCAAGGCCCCGGCAAGAAACAACAAAGAATCTCCGGGTAAAAATGGAGTAACAACCAAACCCGTTTCGCAAAAAATGACGAGAAACAATATCCCATAAATCCAAAAACCGTAGTTTTGCAGTAGTTCATTTAAATGGATATCTAAATGCAGAAAGAAATCAATAAAAAAGTGTATATATTCCATAAATTGAGAAATTATTTGTTCTTTTAACTTTCAGAACGGCAAAGATAATACATTTTTGTCTGAACAAAATAAGAATATTATTTTTATTTTACGTCGCTAATAGATACCTTTGTTCCCAAAATTTTGGATGGATGAAAAAGTTTGTGATGATTATCTCCTGTTTAATTATTCTGTTGAACGGAATAACAGCTCAGATTTACGAGCCTGTAAAATGGAGTTTTAAAGTAGTTGGAGAAAATGCGGCGGAGATGGTTTTGCACTTCACGGCAACTATCGACCGAGGTTGGCACATCTACGATATGCAATTACCGGAAAATGGCCCTATTCCCACCAGTTTTACCTTCGAGTCGGTAGAAGGCGCAACTTTGACCGGAAAGCTCAGCGCGACCACCCCGGCACAATTGAAAATCTCGGCTGTATTTGACAATATGGAATTGCGTCAGTATGAAAATACCGTGACGTTTGTGCAGAAGATTCATTTAAAAGACAGCAATCGATTCACCATCAAAGGCTACGTCACTTTCATGGCCTGTGATGACGAAAGATGCCTCGCACCGGAAGATATTCCTTTTACCTTTGAAAAGCAATTATCCGATAAAGCCGCGACAACCACAACAGCACAACAACCTGCGGCTACAACCGCTGCTTTGCCTCAATCAACTCCGGCCATACCCGTCAGCACTCCGGATACAGTTGTCCCGTTGGTAGCAGATGCTCCGGTTGTGTCCGGGCACTTGCCGGAAGCGGATATCTGGTCGCCGGTAATCGATGAATTGCGAGTGGTCGAACAAAAAGGTGATGTACAGGATAACTCCTGGTGGTATCTTTTCATTGGCGGTTTTGTGGGTGGCATACTGGCCTTTTTAACCCCTTGCGTATGGCCGATGATTCCCATGACGGTAAGTTTTTTCCTGAAACGGTCAAAAAGCCGGAAAAAGTCACTGACAGATACGCTATTGTATGCGCTATCGATCATCGTCATATACTTGCTGTTGGGTATCATCGTCACCGTCATTTTCGGGGCCAGCGCGCTGAACGAACTGTCGACAAGCGCCGGGATTAATCTCTTGTTTTTCGTATTGTTAGTTGTCTTTTCCGCTTCGTTCCTGGGGATGTTCGACTTAACTTTGCCGGCATCGTGGACGAATAAATTAGATAAAAAAGCAGATGCTGCAACCGGTTTTCTGAGTATTTTTCTGATGGCATTCACCCTGGTCTTAGTGTCTTTTTCCTGTACGGGGCCGATTATCGGTACTCTGCTGGTAGAAGCTGCTGCGAAAGGATCGCAAGTAGGGCCAGCTGTTGGCATGTTTGGTTTTGCGTTAGCGCTGTCTATTCCTTTTGCTTTGTTTGCTTTGTTTCCTTCCCGGATGCAAAGTATGCCGAAATCCGGTGGATGGCTTCAATCGGTTAAAGTAGTATTAGGCTTTCTGGAATTGGCTTTGGCTTTAAAATTCTTGTCAGTTGCCGATTTAGCCAATCATTGGGGGATATTGGACCGCGAAGTTTTTCTCGTTTTATGGATGGTAATTTTTGCTTTGCTGGGATTCTATTTGTTGGGAAAAATCAAGCTTGTCCATGATTCCGACTTGAAACAGATTACTATACCTCGCTTATTTTTAGCGATTGTCTCCTTTTCTTTTGTCATTTACATGTTACCGGGGCTTTGGGGAGCGCCCTTGAAAGCTATCAGCGCTTTCTCTCCGCCACTGTATACACAAGATTTCAACCTATATACCGGCGAAGTATTGCCTCAATTCAAAGATTATGAAGCCGGTATGGAATATGCCCGCAAAAAAGGGAAACCGGTGATGATTGATTTCACAGGCTATGGCTGTGTCAACTGCCGGAACATGGAAGCATCTGTCTGGACCGATCCGAGAGTGAAAGACCTTATTGACAACAACTATGTTTTAATCTCTCTGTATGTGGATGATAAAGAAAATCTTCCTCAGACAATCGCCATAGAAGAATCCGGCAAGAAGCGCAACCTGAAAACCATCGGCGATAAATGGAGCTATCTGCAACGTCATAAATTCGGTACTAATGCACAGCCCTATTACGTTCTGCTGGACAATAGCGGCAAGCCTGTAGCACCTTCTCGCACCTATGATAAAAACATTGAAGAATACATCCGCTTTTTGAAAAAAGGGCTGGAACAATATAAACAATAAGATGAAAAAGAGGATTTTTGTTTCCGGTTGTTATGACCTGTTACACAGTGGACATGTAGCTTTTTTCAAAGAAGCTTCTCAATACGGAGATTTATACGTTGGCATAGGTTCCGACGCAACCATCAAGGAATTGAAAGGACGGGCAACCGTTAACAGCGAGCAGGAAAGATTATACATGGTAAAATCGGTGCGTTATGTCTGCGACGCATGGATTAATTCCGGCTCCGGCATTATGGATTTCGAGACAGATTTGAGACGCTTCCGCCCCGATGTTTTTGTTGTAAATGAAGATGGTCACTCTCCTCATAAAGCAATGATATGCAACGCATTGGAGATTGAATATAAAATTTTGAGTCGCATCCCCGACAGCGGTTTGCCGGCACGTTCTACCACTGCTATCCGGACAACGGTCAACTCTCGCTTGCCTTACCGCCTGGATTTGGCCGGTACCTGGATTGATCAGCCTTACGTGTCTAATTTCCATCCGGGATGGGCAATCACGGTTTCGCTGGAGCCGACGATCGATTTCAATGAAAGATGTGGGATGTC
>JAISFI010000243.1 GCA_031263685.1 Dysgonamonadaceae bacterium
CTCTTTTCCGATTCTTTTAATGCTTTTTTGTACATAATCATCTGCTTTTATTTTATTTACGATACAAAAATAACACTTTTTTCGGAATATTTATTAGTTATATTTTGTACAACCTACCCTGCGGGGCATCATCGAATCAATAGCCGGATTACGCCCTTTCAGGGCTGGTTGTTGAGATATGTCTGTGTCCACAGGGCGTTGCCCTGTGCTATTGATTGCAAGGCTTTCAGCCTTGCAGTGCACCGTGAACCCTGTACCGTGCACCGATTTTTCCCATTTTTTTAACGGGAAAAGATTTGCTAATATGTAAAGATTGACTAACTTACGCGCGCGCGTACAAAAAAGTATTGGCGATGTGTGTGTTAAGAAATTCCCGGCAACATCCAAATTTTTGGAGTTAAAAAAGCTGAATGAGAGGAAGTTTTCTTTTGTCATTTTTATTCCTGATTTTTGAGAATTACGGCGCAAATGTAATGCATATTTTTGACGGTACCAAAAAAATGTACAAAATATTTTATGAAATGTGTAAAATTAAGGTTGCACAGTGCAAAGATGCAGGGTGCAAAAGCAGGCAAAGGGCGAAGCAAACTCCGCCAGAAATAGCGTTTTATTAATATTTATTTCCAGGCAACTGCTTTTGGTGGAGCTGCTTCTTTTATCTTTAGGTCTTACTTATAATAAGATCGTCCTTTTTAACGAAGAAGATGCTTAGCTCATACAAGCCGTACAAGGGAAAAAAGACAAGGGATAAAGTAAACGGATCGCCGGTAGGAGTGATGAGCGCCGCAGCAATCAACAAAATCAAAATTGCGTGGCGACGGTATTTTTTGAAAAAAGACCGCCTCAAAATGCCGATTTGAGATAATAACCAGGAAATCAAAGGCATTTCAAAGACAAAGCCCATGACTAAAATCAATGTCAGGAAATTGTCCAGATAGGAACTTAGAGACAGTTGATTATTAATAACATCACTCAATGAATAGGTATAAAGGAAACGAAGGGTTATGGGAAATATCAAGGTGTAGCCGATACAACATCCAATAAAAAACATGATAGATCCCAAAAGAAATACCCAGCGAACATTCTTTTTTTCGTGTTCATATAAAGCCGGACGAATGAAACGCCAAATCTCAAATAAAATGTAAGGACAAATTAGTATGAGTGCAAACCAGCCGGATGTACTTAAATGCCGGAAAAATTGAGCCGTCAGATCAATATTAATCATTTCAACCTTTAGGTTCTCATCACAGAAATCGGGAAGAAAAGTCAAGTACTGACTGATCTCGCACATATAGTGATAAAGAAAAAAATCCGATTTTGCCGGTCCAAGTATGATATTATCGAATATCCAGGGCATATAGATAAATCCCGCAACTGCAAAAATAACCAATGCAATAACCACCCGGAGCAACATCCAGCGAAGTTCTTCCAAATGATCCCAGAAAGACATTTCCTGAGCGCTCATCTCTTTTATTTCCTTAAATTGATTTTATTTTTTTGTATCGTCGTTATTGATTTCTTCTTCCAGACCCTTTATTCCATCTTTAAAACCTTTTACGCCTTTGCCGATACCTTTCATTAGTTCCGGAATTTTTTTACCTCCGAAAAGTAAAAGAATTGCCGCTAATATAATTACCCATTCCCATCCCTGAAGACCAAATAACAAAACTGAAGATAAAGTTTTCATACTTTTATATGCTATTAAATTACGTTATCAAATTACAGGGGGCAAATGTAAGAAATATTACTGAAGAAGTCATAAATTTGAACGAATAATCAAGATTGTTGCCTTAAAATTAATATTTTTTGGCTTAGGCATGAAAAACAAACAAGATATAACGGTTATCTCTACCGCAGGTTGCGCCTTCGGTTTCACCAACGGTTAATAAAGTATCGCCCTTGCAGGGCTTTGACCCCAAGTCCCGCAGGGACGGGATGATCTCGCCCCTGCGGGGCTTGGAGAGCGTGTTGCTGCATATTTTCCGTAAGCTGCGGCTAACACAGTGTATATTGTTTCTCAAGCTCCGTTTTGGGAAAGATCCGACAAAGCCCGGCGTCCGGCAAAACAGTTCATTTCCTCGAATATTTGCGCACAAAAAAAGCGTGTAAACTTTTGAAATTGGTTTACACGCTTAAATGATTATTGTAATTGGGATTTACTCTGTTCGTTAACTTACTTACGAATCAATTTGAAAACCTTCCTGTCGCCGCTTTTCTTTACCGACAGGAAATACACGCCGGCGGGAAGCGACTGCAAATAACTATCGTCCTGCGTATTGATTCGGAAGCGGGCAACCGTTTGTCCGTCAACAGAGAACAAAGTGGCAGCGTAACCTTCCAGATTTACTATCCGGAGTATGTCGTTGGCATAAACTACTTTGACCGACGGATTATTTCCGGGCGCTTCGATTCCTGCAATGGTAATTACCGTAACCCGGCAAGTATCTTTGAAAGCTCCATCTGCCGTTTCTACGATGATGTTTGCCGTACCTTCGGCGATAGCGATAACCAGACCGTCGTTCGATACGGTGGCAATCGCTTCGTCGTCGCTGCGCCAGCTTACATCCGTATTCGTTGCGTCTTCCGGTGCAACGGTGGCGGTCAATTGCAGGGTTTCATCGATTTCCAGCTCGGCGCTTGTTTCGTTGAGTGAAACTCCGGTAACGGAAACGGTGGGTACGGTATAGCTTATCGTGTACGTTTTTGTAGTTGTTCCGTCAAGCGCCGTTACCGTAACGATCGATTCGCCCGAACCCAAGCGTACATTGACTGGTTCCACGCCGGTAACGGTTGCATCGGGAATGTTCGGCGTTGCAACGGGCGTTACGCTGACTGTTCCTAAGGGCAAATCGGCAGTATAGGAAGTTGTTTCCGGATCGAAAGCTTCATTCAGCGAACCGACGCTCAAGGTAAGCGAAGCGAGCGTTGCATCGGCAGCCTCGACGGGGTCGATTTTCGTGAGGCGGAAATAATCGGACTTGAACCATCCCCACAACGGATTAACGTTATCAGCAACCGTTCCGTCGCCTTTGATGTTTCCCGTGCGGATACCGATTTTCAGGTCGTCTTCCTCGCCGACAGTTGCATAGACAGTCATTTCCTGCAAATCTGCTTCACCGTTCGGCCATCCGGCAAAAGTAGCCCGTTCGCCTTCGGTTTGATTGCCTGCATACTGCGATTCGGTTCCGTGATACTGCACGCTGTTGTTGGCAAACAAACGCTGGCTTGTCCGCTTGTTGTCGCCCACTGCCAAACGACTCTGCACTTTGTAAGTACCGGCAGGCAAATCGTCCTTGTCAATAATTTGGTAAAACTCGAAAACATTTGTATTCTCTCCGTCCACCTTAAATTGCAGGTCGCCTCCCAGCCAGGTAGCAAACGTCCCGTGAATTTTTTCTACCGGGTTCATATCGCGATTCATTCCCTGCGAGGTGTTGCTTGTAGAGGCGAAATCCCAGTTGGAAACGCTCCATCCGTAATATTCTTTCTCTTCCGAATTTTTCACGCGATACGATTCGCCGTCCTTGCCTTTGCCTGCATGAGAATCATCTATCACCCCGTCGCCGTCGGCGTCTAAAAGGGTTCCGTCGGAGGCATACTCAAAACTGTTGTTGATGATCAAGCCGGTATAGTCAATTTTATAGCGGATCGTATAGGTTTCGACACTTGTTTCGTCGAATATGGATTTTACGACAATGGTAGAAACGCCGAAACCGGAACTTACATCCACAGCCTCCATTCCCGACTGGATAACGGAGTATTCACCGGCTGTAACGACAGGGGTAATTGACTGCAATCCGGCGGGCAGCGTAGCGGTATATTCCGTTATTTCAGGATCAAACGCAGGCGATAATGTACCGGCAGGCAGGGAGAGACCGATGAGCTTGGCGCTGACGTCCAATTTCGTCAGGCGGAAATAATCCGCTTTGAACCATCCCCACAACGGATTGGCATTGGCGGCAACCGTTCCGTCGCCCTTGATGTTTCCCGTGCGGATACCGATTTTCAGGTCGTCTTCTTCGCCAATAGTCGCATAAACAACCATTTCCTGCAAATTCTTTTCACCGTCGGGGTGTCCGGCAAAAGTAGCCTGTTCGTTGTCGGTTTGATTGTTTGCATACTGCGATTCGGTTCCGTGATACTGTACGCTGTTGTTGGCAAACAAGCGCTGGCTTGTCCTCTTGTTGTCGGCTACCGCCAGGCGGCACTCCACTTTGTATGTACCGGCAGACAAATCGTCTTTGCCAATAACCTGATAAAACTCGAAAGAATTTGTGTTCGCATCTTCAATCTTAAACTGCTGGTCGCCCCCAAGCCAGGTAGCAAACGTCCCATGAATTTTTTCTACCGGATTAATGTCGCGATTCATTCCCTGCGAGTTGTTGCTTGTGGATGCGAAATTCCAGTTGGAAACACTCCAGCCGTAATATTCTTTCTCATCCGAATTTTTCACACGATAAGTAGTAGCGTCGGTCTTGCCCTTATCGGCATGAGAATCATCGATTACCCCGTCGCCGTCGCCGTCCAGCGGGGTTCCGTCGGAGGCATACTCGAAACTGCTGTTGATTATCAATCCTGTACAGTCAATATCGTTGCCTGCGGTATAATGGATCGTATAGGTTTCAATACTCGCCTCGTCGAATTTGGATTTCACAACAATGGTAGAAACACCGGCGCCGGAAGTTATATCCACTGCCTCTGTTCCCGACTGGATAACGGAATATTCACCGGCAACGGCAATGGGGGTAACCGACTGCAAGCCGGCTGGCAGCACGACGGTATATTCCGTTATTCCGGGATCAAACTCCGGCGACAGTTTGCCGATAGACAGAGAGAGGGCGCTGAGTTTGGCGCTGACATCTAACTTTGTCAGGCGGAAATAATCGGACTTGAACCATCCCCAGAGCGGATTGGCATTGGCGGCAACCGTTCCGTCGCCTTTGATGTTTCCGGTGCGGATACCGATTTTCAGGTCGTCTTCCTCTCCGATAGTTGCATAGACAACCATTTCCTGTAGATTCGATGTACCGCTGGGCCATCCGGCAAAAGTAGCCTCTTCTCCGTAAGTTTGATTATTTGCATACTGCGATTCGGTTCCGTGATACTGCACGCTGCTGTTGGCAAACAAACGCTGGCTTGTCCGCTTGACGTCCTCTACCGCCAAAAGACACTGCACTTTGTAGGTACCGGCCGACAAATTGTCTTTATCAATAATCTGGTAAAACTCGAAAGCATTTGTGTTTTCACTTTCCAACTTAAATTGCTGGTTGCCGCCAAGCCACATGGCAAACGTTCCGTGAATTTTTTCTACCGGACTGATGTCGCGGTTCATTCCCTGCGAATTGTTGCCTGAGATGAAATCCCAGTTGGAAACATGCCAGGCATAAAACTCCTGTTCAATTGAATTTCTTACCCGATAGGTAGTGGCGTTGTCCTTGCCTTTACCGGCATGGGAATCATCAATTATACCGTCGGCGTCGGCGTCCAAAAGGGTTCCGTCGGAGGCATACTCAAAACTGCTGTTGATAACTACATGTGTGTAATCAACATCCTGCGCCGTTACGCCAAAAATGAGCGCAACGGCAAGTCCAAATGATAAAAAT
>JAISFI010000295.1 GCA_031263685.1 Dysgonamonadaceae bacterium
TTTTCGAAGAACGGAGCGATAATCGCCTTGACGGTATCGGAAACGTTTCCCCATTTGTCGACTATGCTGACGGCAAAAAGGCGTTCGCGCGTATCGAACTGGCCATCCTTTTTCCGTATGGTATAAACGAAATTCGTCGCGTTGTAGAACTGTACGTCTATTTCTTCCAGTTCCCCGTCGTCGTTGGCGGCAAAGAAAAATACTCCGATTTCAACGCCCAGCGGATTATACACCGAGACATTGCATCCGCTGAAATCCGGCACAAGTTCCATTGATTCCAGTATGGTCTCTATGGGAGGCTGCTTGGGCGTAAAAGTTTTGGAAACAGGTTCGGAAACATTTTCGCTGTGGTCGACCAGATACAGGCTGATCTCTACCGGTTCGACCGAGCCAAGTCCCTCGACTATTAAATAATTTGCATAGATCGAAGAACGTACAACCCGTTTTTCTCCCTGGAACAAAAATTCTCCCTTCACATACGAAATGTCCGGTTCGTTGGGCAGTTCGTACATAAGCATGGCTCCGCCCGGCAATTCCTCTACCTGCACATTGAATACAGGGGAAGGAGGAATGCTGTCTTTTGGCGGCTGCCCGACTTTGTCTTCTTTTCCGCAGGACATAATCCACAGTCCTGCAAACAACATCATTATATAAATATAATATACTCTTTTCATTTTTAACTGTTTTATATTACATTAACTCTTAATTCTAAACTTATTTCCATCCCGGATTCTGCTCCAGGTTGGAATTGGTTATCAGATCGCTTAATTTTATGGGCCAGAAATAGTCGCGCGGATTAAATTCCCTGTACATGTATGTCTGCACCGTGTAGAAATTTTCAGGCGCATTGCCTTTATAATTCCATCCGCGGATTATCGGGCCATCCCAGTAACGGTCGGCTATCTTCCATCGCCGGATGTCGTAAAAGCGCTGACCTTCGAAAGCCAGTTCTATCAGGCGTTCCTGGCGGATAATTTCGCGCAGTCCCTCTTTTGACGACGGCTTGCCGGGGTTTGAAGACTGCGCCCACGATGGCACAACATCATTCAATCCCGCTCTTCTTCTGACAGTATCTATCCATTGATATACCTCGGGAACCGGTCCGTTAATCTCGTTCAGAGCTTCGGCATACAGGAGATACAGGTCGGGCAGCCTGATAAGAGGAAACGAATAGCGTTTTCCGGAATACTGTCCGCTAACCGGCAAATCCGGATTTACCAGTTTTTTGATGAAAAAACCGGTGGGTATATGTATATCCAGAACTCTGAATCCATGCGCCTCTGCCGATTTTGCCGCTATCACCGTGCTGTTGGCTTCGGTGTTGGCAAACATTTCGTATATTCCCCTGTCGCAGCCTACATAAGCGTAGAAACGCGGCTCGCGGTAGAGGTGCAGTTTGGCTGTAGCCTGATTTGCCTGCGTCGAGCGGATATAGTACTGGTGATCGGCAGCTGCATCGCCTGTAACTGTCTGTATTTCATAACGGTTTGCATAATCCCATGCAGGGTCTTCGTTGATCGGAATACCTTTGTTTGTGTAGAACTGCTCGGCGATCTGCAGTGTTGTGCCGATTTCCGACAGCCGTTGCCAGGCGCTGTATGAATACTGTATCAGGCAGTACTGCTGCATTTCGTTCACATTCTGCGTTGCGGGCCACACTATTTCAGGGTTCAGTCTGGATGTAACGGAGCCTCTCAAAGTATATTTCAACCTGGTGATGTCCGACATTGTGCCGGCAGATACCGGCGGCTCGTAGCTGTACATGACATGTCCTGCAAGATGGCAGGTATCAATGGCATTTTTAATCGCAACAGCCGCTCTTTGCCATTTTTCGGCGCTGTAGGTTCGGGGGAAAAGCTGAATGCCACGCTTATCCGTAAGCGAGAATATCGGCGAATTTCTGTCGTCTCCGTTAAACAGGGGACTTGCCGCCCATACCAGAGCCTTGGCTTTAACCGCCAGCGCTATCGGCTGCGTGATGCGTCCCGCCTCATTGACGATAGTGGAAAAAGTCTCCAGCGGCAAATCCGGGACTGCTTCGTCCAGCAGTTCTACAATATAGTCTATCACCTCGTCTACCGGCTCGCGGTATATCCGCATCTCTTCCGGCAGGGCGTTTACCGGAAGGTTTTCCCTGATGATGGGAACAGGCCCGTATAACTGCAAAAGGAAGAAATGATAGTATGCTTTCAGGAATTTCACTTCTCCCGACCATCTTGTCCGTTCGTCGTCGGTAATGTCGGGGGTTGAAGCTATGTTTTCAAGAAATATATTGCAGTCCCTTATTCCGACAAACAGATTTTTCCCGTCCCGGCTTCCGTCCCAGTAATTCAGATACGGATCGTTGGAGTTCTGGATGCCCGCAGCCAGCATTACGGCGTTTCTGCTCAGAAAATCGGTGTAATCAATATCCCAGCATATTTCATCGTTGCCGATCATTGCGGGATAAGTGAAAACATTTGCCGGATTGGGCAGATAACTGTAACATGTAAACAGGAATTTTTCTGCATTCGACCTGTTGGAAAAAGCATTTTCCATGGTCGCAACACGGTCGGGCACAATATCCAGATAATCGGCGCAACCGCAAATAAAGCCCATGCCAATCGACAGGACAGTTATTTGAAAATATTTTATTATTTTTTTCATTTGTACTGTAATTTATTAAAATTCGACATTAAGACCTATGTTAAACACTCTTTGCAGAGGATATGCAAGTCCGTTTCCAGCCATTTCGGGATCCCACATTTTGAAGTTCGAAAATACCAGCAGGTTGTTTCCGGTTACATACAGTCTGGCGTTTTGCAGTTTAATGTTATTAACCCACTTTTTCGGCAGCGTGTATCCTATTTCCACCGTTTTCAGGCGGAGAAAAGTTCCGTTGCGCATAAACCATGTGCTTTTCTGCAGATTGTTCTGGTATCTTGTTTCCGAGAGCCGGGGCCACAGAGCATAAACATTTCTGTCGGTTTCCGACCAGTGATCGTCTGCCCAGTACTGCAGCATTGCGCGATGGGTAGTGAAGTCTTTCAGCGGCTTGTCGATGTTGCCGTCTGTTTCATTGTGATTAATGAAGGGCGCCGTCGCCTCGGGGTCAATCCAGAATGATGAACGCGCCGATCCCTGGAAAAAGCACGAAAAGTCAATGTTTTTATACCCTGTCGAGACGCCAAAGCCGTAAATGATTTCGGGCGTCGTAGGAAATCCGATAGCTACCTGATCGTTCTGGTCGATTTGCATGTCCCCGTTGATATCCTTGTATTTGATGTCGCCGGCGCCGTAGGGACCGAACAGTTGCGTAGGGGAGTTTTGCACTTCGTTTTCGTCCAGGAACAGGCGTTCGGCTATGTATCCGTACTGCTGCGAGATTTTCCTGCCACGGTGAAGTCTCCATGGCGTATCAAGATAATCCGGCTCGTCGTACATCTCATATTTGCTGGACGCATAAGTGAAATTGCCCCTGAGCATTGCCCAGAAATCCTTAGAAAAGGACTTGCTGTAGTCCACCGAAAATTCGAGACTTCGACCGTTTGCCTTGCCTATATTCGAACTTGGATCTGCCTGCAGTCCCATGGTTTTCGGTATATCCGTTCTCTTCTGGAGAATCTTGCTCCTGTTTTCGATGGCATAGTCGAACTGTATTTCCAGGCTCTTCCAGAGATTCAGCTCAAAACCGAGATTGGTTTTCCGGCTGATTTCCCATGTGATCTGGCTGTCGGCATACCTCGAAATGGAAATACCGTTACGGGTGTAACCGTATTCTTCGCCAAATGAAAATTTCTTATCGCCATTATTCATGTTCAGATTCGAGAGATAGAAAAACCGCTCCTCATTATTGCCTATGGCGTCATTTCCCACAAGCCCGTATGTGGCTTTCAGTTTCAGCTTGGAAATTACTTTCTTGAAATCCTGCATGAAAGCTTCGTTTGACACAATCCATCCTCCGCCGACAGAGGGGAAAAATCCGAAGCGTTCGTTTTCGGCAAAGCGTTCCGAACCGTTGTATCCGAAATTGGTTTCGAAGAAATACCGCGAATCGTAGCTGTAGGTCAGCCTGCCCGCCAGTCCCAGATTTCTGTGTGGAAGGGCGGCCTGTATGGATTTAGTGCTTCCGTCCAGGGATTCGCGCAGGGTATAAACCATCAGGGCCGATACGCTGTGTTTTGCAAATTCGCGTCCATATTGTAGCGCCCCTTCAAAATACATGCTGCTGGTAACGGTTTTATCATTCGACAGTATGTCCAGATAGTCCGTGCCGCCCTTGTCTCCGTCGGGATTCAGAGCCGTTAATCTGTATTCGTTTGCAATGCGGCTTGCCGAATAAAAGAACGGCTTGTATGCATTTCTCATTTCGAGCAGCGAGTACCTGTTGACATTGAACATTGCCCTCGCAAACAGTCCTTCCGTAATAAAGTCGAAATTCTGTTTCAGTTCAAACTGGGCAAGCATGTTTGAGCGGTCGTTGGACTTGTATCCCTTCACCATTTCGGCGTATGGATTCAGATAGCTGCCGTCCACATTACCGAAAAGAATGTGGTTGGTAATCACATTTGCCGCGTCCGGCTCGTAATATGGAAGAAAGTAAACGGGATTGGCGTTCATCGCTTTCTTGTACAGATCGGTACCGCCATCCAGTGGCCCGGAATAATCGTCAAAAGCTCCATGCAGCCTGACAACGGCTTCGGTGGTTTTTGTCAGGTTTACATTGACGTTTGCCCTCAGCACATACTTGTCAATGTCGATGTTGCTGTTGAAATTGTTGCGCTTGTCCACCTTGATAATTCCATTGTCCTGCGAATAGGATGCGGCAATGTAGTATCGTGCAACTTTCCCTCCGCCGCTGACATTGAGATTGTAACGCTGATTGAAAGTATGGTCGTCGAACAGCATGTCGAGCCAGTCCACCGCCGGATAGAGTACGGGATCCACGCCTCTTTCCGTATTCAGAACCTTTACGCTGCTGTACGGCAGACCGGCAAGTGAATTACGCGTTCTGACCGCTTCGTTGTGCAGTTTCATGTATGTAACGGGGTCGGCAAGTTTTACCGTTTCCGTGGGAGACGAAAATGCGCCTTCCATGCGAAACTGTACGCGGGCATTGCCGTCGCGCCCTTCCTTGGTTGTTACCAGTATAACTCCGTTAGCGCCCCTCGCTCCGTAGAGAGCGGTGGCGTTTGCATCCTTCATGATGGAAAAACTCTGGATGTC
>JAISFI010000304.1 GCA_031263685.1 Dysgonamonadaceae bacterium
GTCGGCCTGCCGGAACGCATCACTTCAATGGGCGGTAAATTCCTCTGGGACGACTGCAAGGAAGTTCCGGAAATTCAGACTTCCATCTATCATTATCCGAAGCAGAAGAAAATGATTCAATTCGAAGTGCGGAACTGGTGCACCAATCTTGAAGATGGCGCCGGAGTGGGTAATATCTTCTACGGAGATAAAGGCTATCTGGTTGTAAAGGGTTATGGGACGTATGAAACGTATCTCGGCGAGAAACGGGAAAAAGGCCCATCACGTTCCGAGGAAGGCGAATTGACACTGCATTTTAAAAACTGGTTTGACGCCATCCGTGCAAGAGATATGAGCCTGCAAAACGCGCCTGTAGAAACAGGGCATCTTTCTTCGGCGCTTGCCCATCTCGGGAATATATCTTACCGTCTTGGCAGGCAGCTTGATTTTGACCCGGTGGCGGAGCAGTTTATCGGAGATGAAGATGCCAACCGGATGCGTACACGCGAATACCGTCAGCCGTATATCTTACCGGAAAAAATTTAACCCGTTCAAATTATTAATTTATGAAAACAGCTTCAATATTATTGTTTATTTTTTGCCTTTGCGCAGCCTGCACAGTGCAGCCTGCATTTAATCGGGAAATTGTTGACCGGGCTGTGGAGAACGGCAAACAGGCGAATGAAGGCTATGTGCGCAGTCTGAAGTTTGTGGAAGGATGGCTCACTACAGTTGACAGCATCAGCGGGCTGTTGCCCAACCTGGTTCCGGGCATGTTCAATAACAACGAAGGCACAGACCGGTGGGAACCGTATAATACGGCAGCTGACAATTATCCGTTTATGGTGTTAACAGCTTATCTGTTAGACAAATCTCTGTATGAAGGCAAAATGAAGGAAATCCTTCAAGCCGAGAAAAAACTGACCTCACGGGTAAAATCGCTACCCGACATCTACTCGCTTTCAAAACGGGGTTTCCGGTACGACGAGCTGAAGATGGAACAGATCGTTTTCGGGACAGCGGAATATATCAAAGACGGCTTGATACCGCTCAATGAATATCTTGGCAAATCGCCGTGGCAGGAACGGATGTTCGAAATGCTCGACGACCTGGAAGAATACATCAAAGACCCCGCCGATATAGAAAAACTGTATAGCAGACCCGGCACCGGGACAGTCGATCTTGAGTATTACCATGCCTTAATTGAGGAAGTAAACGGCGACATGCTGCAAACCCTGTCGCGCGTTTACCGGATAACCGGCAATAAAAAATATCTGGACTGGGCTGTGCGAATCGGCGACTACTGTTTGCTCGGCGAACGGGATCTCTCACAGGTGGAATACCTGCGGCTGCGCGACCATGGCTGCGAGGTCATTGGCGGGCTGAGCGAACTTTATGTCACGCTTCATTATGCCGATCCCGAAAAGAAGCGTCAATACAGCGAGCCTTTCTACCGGCTGTTAGACCGTGTACTCGAAACTGGCAGAAACGAAGACGGGATTTTCTACAACGCCGTTAATATGAAAACCGGCAAAGTGGTTGATTCTGTTCTTGTTGACAACTGGGGATATATCTTCGACGCTTATTATTCGGTTTATACGGTTGATAACAAAAAAGAATACCGGCAAGCCGTGTTGAAAGGGGTTGAGAAACTTTACGAAAAATATCGTAACTACCCATGGGAAGGCAAAAGCCACGACGGTTATGCCGACGCAATTGAAAGCGGTATAACGATCTATAACCGCGAACCGGTGGCAGAGTTGAAAAGCTGGATTGACAGCGAGATGAAAGTGATGTTTGCCATGCAACGCCCGGATGGTATCATTGAAGGATGGCACGGCGACGGGAACTTCGCACGTACAGCCATCATGTACAGCCTGTGGAAATCGCAGGGCGCAACCATACAGCCCTGGCGGAGTGACGTGATGCTTGGAGCAGAGCCGTCGGGCGACGAAATCTGTTTCACGCTGACTGCCGAAAACGACTGGGAAGGGAAACTCCTTTTCGACGCCCCGCGCCACAAAACGATCCTGCATCTGCCGACAGACTATCCGCGTATCAATCAGTTTCCGGAGTGGTTCACCGTATCGGAAGACAAAACCTACCATATTGTTTCTTCACAAAAAAGACTTTCCGGTAATTATTCCGGAGCGCAGCTGCTGGCAGGGATACCGGTAAAAATAAAAGCAGGAGAAAAAACAGTTGTCTCCTGCACTGCATTAAAAACACCGCCCACGTATGCTGTTTGTCGCGAGTTGTCCGATTATCCCGCGTTAAAGGCAGCCGGTTATGATTTCTTTGAACCTACGGTGGGCGCTTTTCTTTCTCCTGCGGAAAGTGATTCCGTCTTCCTGTCTCATCTGGCAGAAATGAAAGAACTGAACGCTAAACCCGTTTCCTGCACCATATTCCTTCCGGGAGACTATAAGGTAGTCGGAGAAGCACCACGCCATGACGAGATTGTAGATTGGGGCGAAAAAACATTCCAACGAGCGAATCAGGCAGGCATCCGTTATATTGTTTTCGGGAGCGGCGGCGCCCGGCGCGTACCGGAGGGGTTCGACAGGGAAAAAGCTATGCAACAGTTTATCGCTGTATGCAAGCAGTTGGCTACTGTTGCGCAAAAATATGATGTGACACTTGTAGTTGAGCCGCTCAATAAGGCTGAAACAAACCTTATCAATTCCCTGCAGGAAGGCGCTGCAGTAATTGAAGCCGTCAATCATCCGAATGTGCGCCTGTTATGCGACATCTATCACATGATGCGGGACAACGAGCCGGCCTCTGAGATTGTTAAATACGGAAAATATATCCGTCACTGCCACATCGCAGAGAAGGAAACGCGTTCGGCGCCCGGTACGAAAGGCGATGATTTCAAGCCTTATTTTGCCGCTCTGAAACAGATTGGTTACAAAGGCTGTATCTCCATAGAATGTAGCTGGGATAATTTTGCATCTCGCCTTGCTCCGGCATTGGAGTATATGAAAAGACAGTTTAATGAAGCGACTACCGGAAAATAAAATATAAATAAGGCAATTAAGTAATGAAAATTAGCCGCGTCTAAAACCGTTGTAAAGTAGCCGATAACGGTGATTCGCGACGAAGCGCAATGGGAAAAACTGGGTATTGTTAAATTTATATGATTTTTGAACAAAATTTGAGATTTAAACTGTTATTTTTTAGTTATATAATTTTATCGAATCTATGCCGATTTAACAATACCCATTTGTGTATTTCAGGAAAAGTGTATAATTTTACGCTCTAAAGTTTATGGATATGGCTAAGGAAAAAGGGAAGGCGGAAGTATCGAAAAGCAGGGAGAATCCGGTTTCTATGAATATAAAGACTGATTTCGGGTTTAAGAAAATATTCGGCAATAAAGTACTGTTGATTGCGTTTTTGAATGCAATTTTGAACAGGGACATTGTAGAGGTAGAATATCTCCCGGCGGAGCCTGACTGATTACCGGATAACTCATGTAAAACACAATTCTATCAGCAAAATGCACTTGTGGAGAGGCTTGCATCTCCACGATAAACCGTTCTTCGGTTGCAGTCGTGCAATAAACGTCATAGACCACTCTGCGATTTTCCTCAGTATAACCCAGCTGTTCCGCCGGGACAGGCTGGGAATCGACCCGTCGAAAGCCGTGCTCCGGGCGCCGGCAGTAAAAAATTCCCAGGACGAACAGACATTCAACGCCAATGCGTCTATTCCCGTCAAAAGCAAGAAAGGATGACTGCTGATACTGAGTCAAAATTAAAGAATTAATAAACCAATATATATGATTGACATTATAATAAAATGGAAATAAAAAAAAGGTATACTTTTTTGTAAGTTTCTGCATGTTATTGTTATTTTCAGGTATACAACAATCAGATCGACAAAAGACGCCGGAATATTATGTGGCAGCATTTTGCCCAATGTCGTCAACTTAAGCCGGAAAAGCTCTGAAAGAGCGAAATTTTTATAATCGAGGGGTCGCGACCCCCGGAAAGAATCTGCACCTCGGATACTGCCTGAAAGGCAAAAGTTGAAACGCAAACCGTCCTGTCCTGCCTTTCAAGAGGTATTACCTGTCATTCCGCTTGAGGGTGTGTCAAAAGGTACACCCTCATTTATTTTGCAAAAAGTCCGAACTTTCTCAAGCTCGGACTTTTCTAGATTTCTTAAAATTTGTATCTTTAGGGCATGCAATTTAACTTATGTCAAAGGTGCAATTTAGATCTTACAATCAAGGTCAAACGGTATTATTTCCCTCCCGTATAGATGAAAGAATACCGGAAAACAGTCCTGTCCGGCTGATTAACCGTATTGTGGATGGCCTGGATTTAATGCGGTTAATCGCCACTTATGAGTCCGGGGGAACCACTCCCTGTAATCCCCGTATGCTGCTGAAAGCTGTTTTCTATGCTTATTGAACAACATCTGTTCGTGCCGCAGGATCGCTTTGGCAATGGAACGTGATATTCATTACATGTGGCTTTCAGGCAGTCAATATCCCCCGTTCAGTACGACCAACCGTTTCCGCAGTGAACATATTAAAGACTGTGTAAAGAGGGTGTGTCAAAAGTCCATTTTAGAAAGTTTTACCCCATTCCTGTTTTTCGCATGCTTTTGGATTTCAAAAAACATCTATTGATTGTCAGTTAATTACAAATATTTTTTTGTAATTTTGGGTGTCCCGAGCGAAAAAATGCGTAGATTTGTTCTATGTATATACGCAGAAAGCCTAACAAAACAGGTACAACAAGTATTCAGGTCGTAAGCAAAGCCGGAGGCAAATACAAAGTAGTCCGCAGTTTTGGCGTTGGCCGCACCGAACAGGAACTTGTTCGTCTGGAAGAACACGCCCGGGAGTTTGTTTGCGAGCGGCGAGGTTTTACAGGCGAGCTGTTTGTCGATGAAGACGAAGTTCATTTGGAAGATTTTGTATCCACATTGCAAAATACGCAGATTCAGGTTATTGGTCCCGAACTGATATTCGGATGTCTTTACGATCGGATTGGTTACGGCAAAATCAAAAATGAACTGTTTCGTCATTTGGTTGTCAGCCGGCTGTTTTCTCCGGGAAGCAAGCTGAAAACGATTGACTGTATGGAGCGTTTTCAGGGCATAATTTATTCCAGGGATAAAATTTACCGGTTTATGGATACGCTATGCGAAAAAGAAAAAAAGGAAGAAAAAGCAGACATAAAAACGGAGGTTGAACAGATTGCTTTTGAACATACCCGGCGTGTTCTGCGCGGCAAAATAAGAGTTGTATTTTACGATATGACAACGCTCTATTTTGAGGCGGCGGACGAGGACGATTTGCGTAAAACGGGTTTTTCAAAGGATGGGAAACAGCAGTGTCCGCAGATATTTTTGGGTTTGCTGACAACCGGCGGCGGTAACCCTCCGGGATATGAAATTTTCGAGGGCAATATTTTTGAAGGACACACCTTCATTCCCGTGTTGCAAAATATGGAGAAAAAATACCCTATGGGTAAACCGATAGTGGTTGCCGATGCAGGTTTGCTCTCCGACAAAAATCGCAGGGCGCTGGAGAGCAGTGGTTATACTTATATATTGGGGGCGAGGGTAAAAAACTCGACAACGATTTTGAAAGAACAGGTTTCAGGTTTTAATCTGAACAGTGGCGAAGCAAAAGCGATCAAACAGGACAATGGGACACGGCTAATTGTGTCAATGAGCGACAAACGTGCCGGGAAAGACAAACATAACCGCGAGAAAGGTTTGGCACGCCTGCAAAAACGCATCAGGAGCGGAAAACTTGCCAAATCAGGCATTAACAATCGCGGGTACAACAAATATCTCAAACTCGAAGGCGAGGTAACGATCACACTCGATAAAGAAAAATTCGCTGCCGATGCAGCGTGGGATGGCATTAAAGGTTACGTCACAAATACGAAATTACCGGTAAAAAAGGTAATCGAAAATTATGGGAATCTTTGGTATATTGAACGTGCTTTCCGAATGAACAAAACCGACTTGCGTATACGCCCGATTTACCATCACTTGCGAAATCGCATGGAAGGGCATATCTGCATTTGTTTCACGGCTTACACTGTGTTGCTTGAAATGGAGAGAATGCTCAAACAGGCAAAATCGGATATCACGCTCAAACGGGCGCAGGAACTGACAAAAACAATGTATCAACTAACATATCGCCTGCCAAAATCACGGCTTGCTAAAACGAAAATTCTCGGAATGACCAGCGAACAGCAACACCTTTATGACATCGTTGTTCGATGGTCTAAACGAAAATAATTTTGGGTGTCCCATTGCGAAAAACAGGA
>JAISFI010000317.1 GCA_031263685.1 Dysgonamonadaceae bacterium
GTATTCGGTTCCGAAGTGAGCAGTTTTTTGCTGTACATGCGATAGGCAGCCAAATTGTTTTCCCAAGCGGCATCATCGCGCGAAGCGCCTTTTTGAGCAGCGTAGGTCTTCGTTTGCGCTGTAGCGGGCGTACCGGCTTTCAAGGTATAAATGGCTATAGAGCCTGCGGATACGGTTGCCTGAAAGACAATTTTCTTTTGGCTCAACGCCTGATAGGGCACTGTCGTATTATTTTCGTCATACAGGGCTAAGGAAGCCAAAGATGCAAACACTTCGTCGGAAACGGGCACTTCAACGACTTCATTGATCCGATCGAATGAGGAGGTATTTTTCAAAGAAAAAACCGTTTCTGCACTTGTGGAAAAGGATACGAAAAAGAATAGACCGATAAATAATAGAAAATGTTTCATGGGAAATAAATTATTGATATTGAATTTTTATGGAGATTATTTTAATAGAAATTTTACCGCACTATTGTCCGATTTGACAATATAAACACCTTTCGACAACTGTTTATCAGGGCTTACCGGCATCCCGGCAATGGTATATATTTGCAGTGGGGTATCTGTATTTATCGACCGGATATAACCATCTTGTGCATACAGGTAATTTTTTTCGGAAGGAAATACATCCAAGCCGGTTTCGTCCGTTGACTTCTTTTTGATTTGCAACTGCGGACGCTTGGAGATATCGGCCTCTTCGCGGGAATAGAACTTAGCGAAAGTCTTTCCATCACTGCCTCTTTTCGTTGAACTGATATGAATGGTCAGCAGCTTGTTTTTGTGCTTGATTTCGTTGATTACGACATCCGTTACATCGACAATCACATCGCAAGCGGCGCATCCGGACAATTGTTGTATGACCTGGCTGTCGGGAGCAGGCTTGTTGTTCCAGACAATTCCCGTTTCCGTCCATGAGTCGTCTTCCACTCTCTTGAACTGCCAGTCGGTGGCGGTAACATTTGCGTCCGTACTGTGGATAGACAGAACAAAATTGACTTCCCGGATATCATCGGGATCTATATCGGTCAAATCGAATTTAAGATAGCTGTGCCTCCTGTAACTGTCGGTTTCATCTTCTTTGACTTCAAGCGGGTTGATCGCGCCCTGATTTGCGTATCCTCCGCGCACAAAAGCGTCGGCAATCGGATAGACAAGGTCTTGGGGAGCAGGAGCGACATAATCCGGTGTGTTGTTGTCGATAGTAAAGGCTGCGGAAGCGCCTTTGTAAGGTGCTGCCGGCATGGTGCAGGACAATTCCTTTTCGGTCGTCAATACTTTTGAAGTAAAACGCAGTTTGATTTCCGTATTACTTTGCGACGGGTCGGCTATTTGTACGCGAACGGCGGCTGTCTCGAAATCTCTCAATATCAAGGCGCATCCTTTATTGGTTTTGAGCGTAAAATCTTCCTCGACATACGACGCGGCACGATAAAAAACAAATTCCGTAATTCCCAGCATTTTATGCCTGACAGCCTGAACGGAATCGGTATTCGCCAATATTTCGATATCATCGACATTGTAATTCTCCAAGGCATTGACGTCTGTATTGGGCAAGACAATGTAAGCATAACTAACATTCGCCGGTTTAATGCCATGTTCAAACCAGAGTTTGAACACGTTCTCGCTGACCGATCCGCTGTAAGACGTGTTGATGTCAGACCATTTGCCCGTTTGCACCTGATTGCTTAACTTCAAGTTTCCGCCCTGCGGAAAGAGATAGGCAATCTTATTGTGGAGAATCCAATCGACGTCGTTGTTGTAGGTATAACTTCCGGCGTTTGTCAACGTAGAGGTGGCGCCATTGGAGGAAAGCGTGATATCTCCCTTCAATAAACATTGATTTACAGTTGTCTGTATCATTTCGGAAGCAGTCGATCGAATAGCGGCACCCAGACAGACGACCTCTTTTCCGAAGAAAAACCATGCTTTGTTGGCAGTCGTATTGATACTGTAATCCGGATCATTCAATGCGTATGCGCTCACGCCGTACACACTGTCGGAAACGCCGCCGGCAAAGACAGATTTCCCAAAAGTACCCCATTGAGCCGGTATAGGGATGCTTGGCTTTTGCGGGGCGGTGACGCCCGGTATTTTCGTCCAGTCCCACGCAGGGAAAATATCTACATATTCATCTCCATCGACAGAAATACAGGTAGCTCCGTCGGAGAGGAAATAGCCTTTCAGATTTTCGTCATTGCCGTTTTCATTGCGGTAGGTACGTGTCGAAACCGTCCGTACGTCGAACGTATATGCAGGAGATGTATAGAGTGTATAGTCTGCACAGAAATAGTGCGTATGTGTCAAGGCAAGACCACTGCCGGCATGAGGAGCCGTTTCTGTTAAACGGGCGATAGCATCATCGTAGAGCGTTGCATTTTCGGGATCCAGAAATTTAACCTTGCCCAATAAGTCGGTCAATGCCGATTGATTAAGCGCTCCGGGACGGCTCAAGCCTCTGCCCAGGACGTTGTAAAGGAAATATTTTCCGCGAATAATCCGGATGTAGGAATCTCTGATAAAGGAAGTGAGTAAGTTTAATTTTTCTCCGGTCATCGCATAAGGTGTTTCTCGCAGAAATACTGCCATATTGGCAACATTGCCGGCAAAACTGGAGCCGTATCCGCCGGTATAAAATTGAGGGCCATGTTGCATGATGGATAAATCATGCTTCAAGCCTTCCGTAGCGGTTGTGGTTTCAATAGGATAGTACACCTGTTGTGCGCCGAAAGACAGGTCGGCATTGTTTTTTGTCAAGCAGGCGCGATATACCCAGTGGGTGGCGATGTCAATTTTATTGGCGCCTGTGCCCTGCGATCCGCTTTGGTCGGGACGACCGCCTTCGGTTTTCATCCGGTTCAGCAAATTGGTTTCCAGAGCAGCGTCTAATGGAGTTGCACCCGCACGCAACAATATCAGGATGATGCCGACTCGTTGCGGACATCCGATTTGTTGCATAAACCAGTTGGTACTCGTTGGATGTTTATTATACCAGTAGGTCAGGGCAGAAGATATCTGTGTATGCAGTGTCACATTTTCAAAATAGCTTGAATTTGGCAGTGTGTAGGCCAAGACTAAATTTTTTAGGCGATCCAGGTGGGTAATGGGTTCCCAATTCGTTTGGGCGGTACTTGTGTAAGGAATGTCTGTCCATGAGCCATCGGTTTGGAGGGTGCCTGAGAGTGACGTGACCGTGTTGTCGAGCGTAGTTACGTTGGTGACTTTATTCCATTCGGAGGCCTGGATTCTTTGGATAATAAGGTCGAAATCATTATCTTCCGCTTCTTTCGCCGAAATGGATGTTCGAGAAGAAACGGTGAATAAAAGTAACATAAAGATGATTGTGCGTACGATATGTTTTTGCATAAATAGATGATTTTAAAAGATGAATTTAAAGATGATTTAAAAATGCGCTCAAAGTTACAACGAAAAAAGTAGAAAAACAAAAAGAGGAAGCTGTCTAAAAATCGGTCTTTTTAGACAACTTCCTCCCTGCTTTTACGGATGTTCCATGATTATTATCGAATCAGTACTTTTGCAACGGATGTTTTAGCAGATGCATAGATTTTTTTGAGGATGTATATTTCACCTTTGACCGGCGTGTTTACTTCGATGCCTTGTAAGGTGTAATATTTTTCACTGATAACCGTATCTTCATCTGTAATTTCGTCCAAAGCGGAATCGTTGCCGCCCTTGAAGACGAGTGTCGGAACGGCAACCAAGGAAACGGCTTCCCGGGAGAAGAAACTGATCCAGCCGTCATTTGCACTCTGAGATTCGCCATTTATCTGAAGCAGTATCGGCGAATCTAAATGCCTTAGGATATAATCGCCTGGAATGTCAATTTGTAATATTGATCCGGCAACTACCAAAGAAGGACTGATTTGAACAGGATCGGTTATCGCTTCACCCAGAGGATCTGTCGATTCGTTATTCGCATACCATGTCATATCTGCAATGGCAGGCAATTCTTCAGGAACTGTTCGTATCTCTATATAGAGATCTTTTTCAAGATTAGTGCCGGTGGCTTTCTCCAAGCCTGCAACAGTTAGATGTAATGTCACATTATCATATACATTTCCAACGAGACTTGTTGCATCGAACTGCAAGTAGCTTCTGTTCAGAAAAGTAGGTGGATTGTAGGTGGAATATTCCACGCGGATAATCGTATCTTGTGCATGATTTACATTTTCGTTAGCCGTGCCTCCACGTACCCAAGTATCTGCATAAACCGGGATTTGTTTGGCAGCAAAAGCGCCGATAGCAATCGTTCTGTTGCTGATCACCGCTGTTTGAGGAATCGTATAAACGCCATCGACGCCGGGAACGAGCGGGAAGAGTGTGTTGTCGTAATCAATTGCACGGGGGGAATGATATTTCCCGGTTAATTTGAATTGAATATCCGCATTTTCTCCGTGATTCAGCGTTACGGTGTTACCGTTGGCCGGATAAATGAGTTCGATACCTGCACTGGCATTGACGGTAACAGTATAGGTTTTTATACTCGCTGTAATCGTAACAGTTGTCGGTTCGGACACGCCGGAAAGCGTTAATGAATATACGCCGCCCACCGGATCGGAAAGCGTATAATTGGTGTTACCGGTTGTAATTTCCGGATTAGCATAACCTTCCTCCAATTTGAATACGATAACGGAAGTAGCAGGAGAAGCGTATTGATTATTTTCGTCGAGCGAAGGCGACTGGATGGTGACATGTGTTGCGTTCACAGTTACCGGTACGGTATTGCCTACTTGAATGGAAATGCTTACATCATCCGTGATGTGAGGAATTACTACTTCGTACGTTTTATTTCCGCTTCCATCTGTACTGATAAGTGTGCCAATAGCTACCGGGCTATCATCTACAGTTACGATCGGAGCATAACCGGCATCTACGGTATAGGTAATTGTAATTGAATTGTCGTATGGTACATCCGCTTCGTTGTTAGTCAGTGCAGGAGAAGTTGTCACAATCGTGATATTTGCTCCGGCAGATACTGTAACGATCCTGTTTTCAACAGTTTCGAATATCCAATTGTATTTACTGTTGTAGGTATCTATTGTGGCGTTATTCCCGTTATTATCGTTGTTTTTTGCTTGTGTCGCAATGTCTGTTCCGCTGGCGATAAGGAAATCCATGTGTCTGTCGGTACGGATAGTTCCTTGTATATCACTGCTAATCTTAGGTGCAACTACGTGTTCCAGATACCAATCGTAAGCTACTCCGGACATTGTCGGATTCAGGTACTTTGTTTGATCCGCTTTGCTGACAATGTGAGTAAGATGCCCGCCGGTATTGGCTGCTGCTGTTTTTTTCCCATTGCTTATAAATCCGAACAATTGAGTTTCGATGTCAATGGATGGTGCTTGCAACTCAAAACCGGATCCGTCTTCCTTCAGCGTTATATAAGGAGCATCATTGGCTTCAGGATCAAGGCTTCTGATGAAATACCAGTTGACAATATCCTCGGGTGTCGTATTTTGTGCGGAAATATCGGGATAAAAGCCATCTATTTCTTCGATGGGAACAAATCGCCAGGCACGAGGACTGTTATGAAGTCCATTACCATTGACTGCATTTACGGCGCCGGTCGATTCGTCAAAAGTCCAACTGTTGCCGCCATTGAGGCCGCACAATTTTTCGTCTGCCTCTCCGCCTTTCCGGTGAATGATGTAATATTGGCTGCCCGCTTGCGGAAGTAACTCATACTTAGCGGAATCGCCGGTAGCTATGGCGCTGGCATAATTCGCTCTGACATCACTGAATGCAACTTCACTCGCTCTGTAAAAATACTCTCCATTTTGATTGATTAGATAGTAGAAACCATTTTCACCGGGTACGGCAACTAATTTCCAGCGTTGAGCGCCTCTTTCATTTGTTGGGGCCAGCACGTCTATATCGGCCGACACGTTTTCTCCATTGGAAGTTATCAAGCCGCAAAACCGTCCGTCGTTGTTTGTAATCATATTGTTCGCGTTGTGCCCGTTTTCAATGTAATACCAAACCTCGTTTTCGTCAGTACTGATCGTTGGGAGCTGAGCCGAAACCCGTTGATAAAAAGCGGAAAACGTAAACAAAATGATTACGCTTAACCAGTTGAATGTTGTCCTCATGTTACACGTTTTTAATAAATTAATGATTGAAAATTACTATGAAATATATTAAAGTGTTGCCAAAGAGCTGTTTTTAATGGCTTTTGACAACACCTTAATTAAAGATTTATTATTGAATCAGTATTTTTGCCACCGACGTTTTCGCCGAATCATAGATTCTTTTGACGATGTATATTTCCCCTTTACGAAGCGTTTCTACTTCAACGCCTTGCAGGGTGTAATATTTTTCGGCAATCACTGTAGATTTGACGCCATCGATTTCGTCGATTCCGGTAGGAGGTGTTGTTTTTTCAAAAATCAATACGGGAATGTAATTGATATTAGCGACATCAATCGCACCTTCGAGAGAATAAAAACCGTACCAGCCGTCCGAGGTTGTCTGGGTAGTTTCATTTGCAGATAGCTGCAACGTGATCGGATTCGATAAATCATTATCGGTTAAAACACCGGAAATGTCAATGATATGAGGAGTTGCATCATAAGGTAATAACTGAGTGGAAAGAGTAGGGGTAGCCAGAGCAGTGTTTTGTTCGCCATTTATGTTCCAAGTCAAGTTGGCGATTTCACCAGTAATTGTAGTAGAACGTATTTCCAACAATAATTGAGTGCCGTTGGGTTTTTCTCTACCACTAAAAACCAGTCGCAAACTTGCCTTGTCATATCCGGCATTCTGTATGGCTTGCGGTATGTCAAACTGCAAATAAGATCTTAGCGTCCATTTAGATTGAGCGCTAATTCGCTGTATTCTAAAATTCGTTTCATTTGCAAATACAGTGTTGCCTTTTTCACCGGCACCGTCACCTCCGCCGACATACGTATCCGCCGTAACCGGCAGGACATTGGCGGGGAATGCCAAAATCTCTATCGTCCTGGCTTCTTTTATAAAGAAGAGAGAGATCGCATATAAGCCCGTCTCCGAAGGCGAGGAAAAAGCCTGATTTTCACCATTGACAAACACTTTGGGGCTGTGATAGCCGGGGGCTAATTTAAAGTATACTGCATAAGTGGTGTTGTAGTCTACAATTGCCGATTCACCTGGCGATGTTACTTCAACTCCCTCGCCGGCAATCCAGCTAATCGTACATTTTTTGATGGTTGCCGAAATAGCTACGGGCGTCTGGCTGGCAGGGTCATTTAGCGTTATTGAGTACACTCCGTCCGTTGGTTCTCCGAGCGTATACTCAACGTCGTCAAGTGTTACTGTCGGGTTCTCGTAACCTTCGTTCAATTCAAAAGTGATGACAGAGGAAGAGGCGGAAGTATATTGATTTTGATCATCGAGTGTAGGCGATATAATCGTGACATTCTCTGCATTTACGGTTACAAGTATGGCTGCTTCTGCGTTAATTGAGATACTCATAGCTTCCGTGATGTGAGATATCGTCAATTTGTATGTTGTATTTCCGCTTCCGTCGGTACTGATAATCGTACCAACAGCCCCAGTTTCACTGTTTATGGTTACAATCGGTGCATAATTAGCAGATACGGTGTAGGTAATCGTAATTGAATTATCGTATGGTACATTCGCCTCATTGCTAATCAGTTCGGGAGAAGTTTCTGTAATGGTGATATTTGCTCCGGAAGATACTGTAACGAGCGATTTAGGAGCAGATTCGTATGCCCAG
>JAISFI010000148.1 GCA_031263685.1 Dysgonamonadaceae bacterium
CATGTCTCCCATGTTCACACCGTTCTGCACCATGCTGTCGGCAGGGGCAATATCGGGCAGGTGTTTGTTGGCGGTAATGAACTGTTCTACTTCGGTAAGGGGACGCAAGCGGTACCCGGGAGCGAAAACGAAGTCGGCGCCAACGGAACCAACTTTTATCTCGTTAGCACGGATAGTACCGGCAACATGCAGTTTTTCAGCGGGATAGATCGTACCGATACCCACATTGCCATTGGCTTTAATAGACATATGTGCCAAAGATCCAGCCATCAAGCGTAGATCATGACTCGATTCCGTTCCTATTAAACCGGCGATCGCACTTTCATGGCAAAATATGCCGATTTTTATACCGGCATTGGTTCTGACTAAAATTTTAGAACTGTAATTGCCAAAAACATCCAGGACTCTATCAAAATTTGGGGCATTACTTATCGTGGAAGTGCCTATCCCCACATTACCATTGGTATAAGATATATTATTCCCTGAAGTTTGCCATTGAGCATGAAGCATTTGGGAAGACATCCCCAACACCAGGACGATTAAAGCTAACTGTTTCATTTCAAAAAGTATTAAGTATTTTATTTTTTTGGCTCCTGGATAATTATAAAATCCTGTTCATTCAGACCCCGTTCATAAATTCGAGCCACTCATTGATTACCGGAAGCAGAATGACTTCCGCCGGCTGCAATACGTAATTGCAACAATTCATGTCTGCCGGTATCGGAAGCAAGCGGCAGACACGAATCTCTCGAAGTTGTTTTTGCCCAGCATCCAAATAAAATCGCTTCCATATTTAAAAAGTCGGCAAATGCCATACCGAACAGGAAATTTCCGGATAGCTATATGCTCAGTCAGCCCATACGAAACTGAAGCATGGACAGTGGGGGCAAGTAAAGTAACTCCACCTTCAAACCGTGCATCGCCTTTTTTTCTAATCAACGGCACGTCGGTCAGATGCGGATAATAGGCACAATTTGTGGTCAAGAATATGATAACCAGCACAACATGCCTATGACTCAATCTTTTCACCATGATCGCTTATTTTGATAAAATCAGTTTTTTAGTGATGACCCTACCGTCTATTTCCAACTGAACCATATATGTCCCGTCAGGAGAACGACTCATGTCAAAGGTATGGAGGGGCTCTGTTATTTTCGTACTCTGATAGATTAATGTTCCGGCGACATTATAAACTCTTATGTTATAAGCCGGATCATATCCTCTTACATTTACATGGACGATTCCACTGTTTGGATTTGGATATACCAAAATATCCGTTTCCGTGATGAGAGGGATGTCTGCAACGTTACCGACAGGCAATGAGGTTTCCTGACAGTCAATATTTATGGAATCATTGGACATTGCCGATTTTTGTATAGGTTCGTAAACTTGAACATACCACGTTTTCTCGAGAATCCGTCCGTAATTATTTCTCAGTCGTATGGTACAGGTATAAGTTCCTGTGAACCAATAGCCTTCATTAAAGATGCAAACACTGTTGTTTGTAATAGTACCTGCACTATGATAAGTACCATACCGATCTGACAATTTTAAATCATAAGAATTGGCATTATTGACCCGCAACCACAAACCATTATATAGGGTAAATCCACCCGGCCACCCACTTGGTACCGAAATATCCATATTCATTGCATAACTTGGTTCAATCCTTGCTGTTAAATGGCTTCCCGCCTTGGCATGAAAACCTGAACGCAAAGTAATTGAATTTCCTGCTACAAGTGTTAAATTTCCACCACTTTCAACCGTCAAATTTTTCCCCGTTACAGGCAAAGAAATACTTTGTTTCGCTTCTTCTGTTTTACTGCCAGTAACAGTTGAATAGGAAACATCGGTTATATTTGCATTACCTGGAAGCGAATAGGTAGGCGATATGCCTATGATGGCTGAATGTCCTGTGTTAAAATTGTAATTCGTCCCGCCTGTAGTAACTCCCGAAATACCATCCAAAAGGTGCCATGCAGTATAACCTCCCCATCCGAAGTTAATATGAAAAAGATTATGGTTGACAGCATCATATCCATCAATAACAAAATAATGTTTTTCCACGCCTATTTGGGATTTTTCCCCATAGTAAATGACAGGACGCTCACAATCTATTTCTGCACGTATCAAATTGTTCCAGACAGTGTTGTTATAGCCAGCCCTATAAACCAGTCTTGCTGCCTTAAAGTTAAAGTAGTTTCTCATGGCATATTCTATTTTTTCTACAAATGTAAACGAACCGGTACAAAGATAATTCATACCGGTAGCATCCCCACAATCCTTTAATAGACGGGCAATCGCATCACCTTGAGCCGTCTGCCCATCCGATAAGCTTGCAGGCATTAGATCCCAATTATATGGGCGAGAGCCATCTGGTGATCTATTGGGCCACTGCCAATACCACATCACTTGTCCCATGGCGACAGCACCACAGCCAACAGGCATCCTGCCACAATCACATTTACCAGGCTGTAACGTCGTCCCGTTTGTTGAAGGAGCATAAGAATTATAAGCGGGATTACATCCATTCGCATTATTTGAGCCTTGCCGCCATGCAACTTCTCCTCTACCGGGAATATTAAGAAGTCGCGTTCCTGTTGTGTAAACTTTTAGTGATATGCTATTTTTAGCAGTTATCAATTTATCCCATTTTTCCAGGATTTCATTATTTCCGGATGCTCTCACTTGTCGGGAACTATCCACCTGTTCCTTATATTTGTCAACCAAATAAAGAAAACCATCCGGCTTCTCATCATCTATCCGGTACGTACCGTCAAGGCTATACGCTAACACAGGCACTGTAGAATCATCGGCTGAAACCATTACCCAGCCGCCTTCCCTGAAATTGACTACATAAAAGGAGTTTTTCCCCTCCCATTTCTCAACCACAACACCCGATACGGTATTTGAAGTATGACGCCTTACGCTCATGAAGTTCCGAGCAACCGTCTTTGCCGTTTCAATATCCACAGGATTGGAAAACGCCGCAAAGGAGTTTCCAAATAACAACAAAAATACTATGTTTGCTAAAATAACCCTATTCATTATTGTCTATTTGATCGTTTTCAAAGTAAATATCATCCATACTGCGCAAGTAAACATTAGGGACAGTAAAACGACATCTATCGGGTACTGCACTTCCCAGTATAGCGGTAGCAAGTTCTCCTTTGATATAACATTTTCCCGTTAAATCACACGAAGCGAATTTCTCCTGTAATTCATCGGAAATAGGATAGCAGACAACCCTTACTGAAGGAGCCGGGTATGTATATGCTTGATGCAGATAACCATAGATGTCGTTATCTGCATATTCATGTTCGTCCATTAATGCAAAAGAATGGAATGTAGAAGAACTGGAAGACTGAATCGTACCGGCATCAATCTTTCCATATACTTTGATGGTTTCTCCGGTTGGATATCCTGCTCCGCGGGGGATGTTGGTTGTAAGATAATTCCAGAAGACGGTATAAACATCGTTGTAGTTTTCCCAATCAACAGGTTTTATATCGCCAGGATTCTTTATTTTAATATCACACTTTGGTTGGCATGAAAAAGCAAACAAAGCAACTATACAAATGGAGAACATTTTAATAACTATATTTTTCATGGCTTTGTGCTTTACTTGTTTTCGCGTTGCCTTTCGAGTTCTTCAATCTTTTGCTCAAGATTTTTCGCGCGCTTTTCCTGCTCGATCATATACAGCGTCAATTCCTCAATTTTCTGCAACAGCTTCATCTGCATGTCTCCCATGTTCACACCGTTCTGCACCATGCTGTCGGCAGGGGCAATATCGGGCAGGTGTTTGTTGGCGGTAA
>JAISFI010000377.1 GCA_031263685.1 Dysgonamonadaceae bacterium
CTATCTTTTAAATATCAAACTATACTATGCACGATATAAATTTGGATACAGGTACACGGTGTAGAGACGCGATGCATCGCGTCTCTACGAACAACAACGATGACAACGACGATGGCATAAACTATACTATGCGCAACCTAAATTTGGATACAGGTACATGGTGTAGAGACGCGATGCATCGCGTCTCTACAAGCAACCGTCAGTCACGACAGGAACAGTGAATTGAGCTTGCGAATAATACAATTATAAATACAAAATAAATGAAACGATTGAGATTTTTCTTAATGATGTGTGTGATATGCGCAGGAATGGGATCTGCGCAGGATGTGACTTCCCAGGTAGAGGTAAAATTCAGGTACAACCATTTCCTTACTTCGGATTCTTATTTAACGGAAACATCTGAAAATGGCTATGTTCATTTCAAGATTGATCGCGGCAATCCGACAACGTTCGGGCTTGAGCCGGTCGGTGCCGGTCGTTATTTAATTTCGATGGGAACGAAGTATCTTTTTGCAAATGTTAAAAAGGAATGGAGTATATTGTATTATGGCAGTGAAGATTCATTCGGTTTTGATGAGGACAACAGTTATTTTGACGAAGAAATCGGACTCAGGAGTGCCGGTTTGACGTTACTTGCAGTGAATGCTGTATGTCAGGATGGGGCGTTGTATGTACTGGGGGACGAACAGGTGACGGATTATTCCGAGCTTGACGGGTTGGCACAGTCGGGAAGAGTAAAGAAAATAAACCTTTCGCAAACAAATAATTTCGCTTTCTCTTTTTTGAAACATATAACAATAGAAGGGGCAACAGCCTATCTGATCATTCCGGACAGTGAAATGGGAATAGGGATTGATGATTTTAACAAAAATGTGCGGATAGTACCGTCATATGATGCGCAGATGGTGCCGAATTCTTTTTTTATTGAGAGCGAAAGTGTTTTTGATCCCGAAGATGCGGATCATGACGGTCAATTCGGCGAAAACAATGCTCTTCATTGGGAATTGAAGGACGGTATGCTGACCATAAGCGGAACAGGAGATATGCCTGATTCCCCCGTTCCCTGGTACACCTATATAAATTCAATTACCAATATTCTGATAACGGAGGGAATAACAACCGTCAGATGGAAAAGCAGCCATACGAATCTCGTCTCCGTTACGCTTCCCCAAAGCCTTGTTTCTACAGGCGCAGGCGCTTTTTCCGGTTTGCCGAAATTGACTTCCGTAACGGTAAACTGGACAGCAGCGGAAGATTTGCCGGCAATGGGCGATGGTGTATTCAGGAACATTTCTCCCAACGCTGTGCTTCATGTGCCATCGGGAACGAAGGCAATTTACGAAGCGGCCGCGCAATGGAAAGAGTTCAAAACCATCAAAGAGCAGGGCGTAACGGCACAGCCGACACCGATAAGACACAGTCAGGGCGATTTTAATGTATCGCTAGCAGTTCCGGAAACGGGAACTTTCACCGCGACTTTTGATGTTGTGCTTCCTGCAAAATTCAGATTGAATAATGTCGCTACGAAGCTGGCGGAAAGCCTGACGAGCAGGTTTGATTTGACGGTCACAGAGAAAGGCAACGGCGTATGGTCGCTCGGGATAACGCCTAAAACCATACGCAGTGCTTCGGCAAACCCGTTCCGCGATGTAGTCCGGGTGGTTTATAATGTCGAGAATACGCTGGAAGATGGCGTCTACGAGTTGAAAGTTAAAGCACTGGAACTCAAACTTGCAGACGGCACGGAGATTCGGGAAGACGAAATCGTTATCCCTGTAACCTTCAATTCGGCAACCGGCAACGAAACACCGCCCCTCAGCGAGATGGCAATCCGGTCGTTTGGCCGCAATCTTTATGTCACCACTCCGGTTGCTGCCTGCCTGAGTGTTTTCACCCCGGAAGGTTCTTTGCAGAAACAGTTGTTCATCCCCGCAGGTGAAACGGCGATTGCGTTGCCCGCAGGGATTTATGTCGTAAAAGCAGGCGATACGGTAAAGAAAATTTCTATCTTTTAATATTTAGGCTATACTATGCGCGACATAAATTTGGATACGGGTACACGGTGTAGAGACGCGATGCATCGCGTCTCTACGAACAACGACAATGACCATGGCATAAGCTATACTATGCGCAACATAAATTTAAATACAGGTACATGTTGCAGAGACGCGATGCATCGCGTCTCTACACAACGTACACGATATATATCAATTTAAAACAAAAATATTATATGAAGAATTTTAAAAAAACATCATCATGGCTGCTAATAAGCCTGTCGGCCATCATGCTGTCTGCATCATGCAGCAAAGACGAAAATGACGGCAAAAGTGGAGACAAAAATACAATAAGGAAAAGTCTTCAGGCCAAATGGATAAGCGACATCTCATCCACTACGTATGCCTCGTTCGAATTTACCGGCGACGGCTATTACTTTATTTATGAAAACGGTATTACCCCGAGAAGCAGCGCAGAGCCATCACCCCAACGCAGCCCGTTTGGAAACATAGCCGCCGAAGGAAACATGCCGATCCTGTTCACACACCTGTATCTGCCCGAATCAGACATTAAGCCGCTACACTTCGGAACTTACAAGGAAAAAGGGGAACAAATCATCCTGTCCGAACTTGGGACAATAGACATCGTTTCCGTTACGGACGAAGAGTTTGAGTTTGTTTTCATACCGGAATCCGGCGGAGAATCGGAAATATATGCCACGACCAAAGCCGAAGAACTTATTCCGTCGTCGAGCCGTACCGATATGCTCTGCAAGACATGGATGTATGACCACACGACGATCATCGAAAGCGAAGTGCCGGAAAATATAAAAGAAGAATTCCTGGAAATATCGGGAAGGAACTGGAAATCGGAGTTGGAAAAGGATGCGGACCGCGAAATGAAAGGCTCCTATATAAACTACTCAAGAACAGGATTTTTTACCGTTATTCTGAAAAAGGAAAATACAACCCAAAGATTTGAATGGGAGTGGGCAAACGCGAAAGAAACCGAAATCTACGTGTCGGAAATGTATGAAAGGAATAAAGAAGTTGACGAGATAACGGAACTTAGTAACAGCAAGTTAGCAGTCAAGGAACTCGGTTTTGTCGTCATGCATTTCGTTCGTGCAAAGTAGAGACGCGATGCATCGCGTCTCTACACCGTGTACCTGTGTACATAATTTTATAATAATCAACAATATGAATTTAATAAACAAAAAAGCAATGAAAAAGTTTTTATTTTTAGCAGTAATGTTCGCGCTCTCCATCACGGTGATACGGGCGCAGGAAAGTAACAAACCCGAAAAAGGCACACTGATGCTGGAAGCCGGATTATCACCGTTCTCAACAGAAAACATCCAACTTCAGGAAGGACAAATCAAGGCCGTCTACATGACTTCCGACAATTTCGGCTTCCGGGTCGGGATCGGGTTTCAGAGCGCATCCGCGTCCGAAGACAACGGCCTCGACGATGAAGATTGGATAAAAGAAAGTGCCGGGGCGACCCAGCTCAGTTTCACGCCGGGACTGATCAGCTTCCTTCCGGGAACAAAAAACCTGTCCCCATACTTCGGCGCAGAACTGATCATCATCACAGAATCCAACAAATCCGTCACGCAATCGGAGGATTACCGGCAAGTGATCAAAAACTCCGACAATCCGGCGCGTATCTTCGGACTGGGCGTATTCAGCGGCTTCAACTACTATTTCTCCAAGAACCTGTATGTCGGAGCCGAATTAGGCCTCTCGTTCAAATCCCAATCATTCAAATACGAAAGCATTGAGACCACCATCGACGGCGACAGAGAAACTTCCGACACGCCCGAATACAAATTCCGCGCCAGCTCTTTCGGAACCTCCTGCAACCCTTACATCCGCCTTGGCTGGTCATTCTAAGGGCGCAGTTCATTGTAGAGACGCGATGCATCGCGTCTCTACATTTTAAGCCGGTCAAAAATTACAAGATAGATTTACACAAATGAAAAAGATTTTTAGATACATGAACAAAACGACATGTCCTGTATTGCTTGCCATGTTGGGGATTTGCGCGACCGTAAAAGCGCAGGATGCGAGTGTTATTCTGGCGCAGGCCGACAGTTTGAGCAAGGCGGAAAATTACGCCGGCGCTATTGCCCTGCTCGAAAAGAATATCAAACTCTTTGAAACGGAAACTCCGGACGATGCTTTAGTCTGGTCTCGACTGGGTGACTACCGTTACAGTACCCAAGACTACGAACAGGCCAAAACCTGTTATCTGAAATATCTGGATTCCCGCAAACCTTATCTGGAAAGCAATCCGGCCAAATACGCCTACCGGTATTCTAACTGTCTGTTCTCTTTGCTGAGTACTTATGGCGATCTTTCCGACTGGCAGTCTGCAATACGTATCTGTAAGGAAAACATTGAACTGATTGAGCGCTACAGGGAACATTTCGAAAATTATGCATCCGATCTGGCAAGAAGATACGGCGCCCTGTCGTGGTATTCTCTTTGCAACAAAGATTATCTACAGGCCGAACAGTCCGCTCAAAAAGCCCTGAGCATTAACAATCCGCAAATATGGATACGAACCAATCTCGCCCATGCCCTGCTGCTTCAGGGGAAAACCCGCGAAGCCGAAGATATTTACAACGAACTGATGCAACCCGTTTATAACGACGATGATACTTATGCATCAACTCTCTTAGACGATTTTGAAGAACTGGAAAAAGTAAAGGCTATTCCCCACAATATAAAACAGGATGTTGAAAGAATTAAAACCGATATTTCTAAAATCAACGAATCGGTTGAAATTTACAATCAATTCAGGTCTTTATACAAATCCGGGAAATATGAGGAAGCAATTCTATTGATACAGCCTTATAAAGATCGTCTGTCCGAACATCATGCTCAATGGGCATCCAATGTTATAGAAAACAAAGGCCATGACGAGCTTGTAAATTCAAACGACTATGCGCTGACGGAGAGATACTGGTTAGAGGCAAAGGATATCCGGGAAAAGGCCTTAGGCAAGGAGCATCCCGATTATGTCACCTCTTTAAACAACCTGGGAGGATTTTATGATGATATGGGCGATAATGCACAGGCGGAGAAATACTATGCAGAGGCAAAGGAAATCACAGAAAGGACATTGGGTAAAGAACATCCTGATTATGCCGCCTCGTTAAACAACCTTGGATCGCTTTACAGTAAAATGGGTAACTATGCAC
>JAISFI010000045.1 GCA_031263685.1 Dysgonamonadaceae bacterium
GTTGACAAGATGATCTATGTGGTGGGAAACGAACAAAACTATCATTTCCAGGTGCTGTCGATACTGCTGGATAAGTTGGGCTTCGCTTTCGGAAAGGGATTGGTGCATTTCTCCTACGGCATGGTAGAATTGCCGGAAGGAAAGATGAAGAGCCGCGAAGGCACGGTAGTAGACGCCGACGAACTGATGGAAGAAATGATCCGGACAGCCCGCGAAATATCGCAAGAGTTAGGAAAATTAGACGAGATGACGCCCGAAGAATCGGAAAACATCGCCCGTATCGTCGGCCTCGGTTCATTAAAATACTTTATCCTGAAAGTAGACCCACGGAAAAACATGACGTTCAATCCGAAAGAATCCATCGACTTCAACGGAAACACGGGCCCGTTCATCCAATACACCTACGCCCGTATCTGTTCCGTATTAAGGAAAGCCGCCGCACAAGGTATCCTTTTACCCGACGCCTTACCGCTATCAACCCCTCTCTCCGAAAAGGAAGAAACCCTGGTACAATTAATCGCAGCATTCGCCCCGATCGTGGAAGAAGCCGGCACAGCCTATAGCCCGGCCCTGATCTGCAACTACATATACGATTTAGTAAAAGAATACAACCAGTTCTATCACGACTACTCCATCCTACGCGAAGAAAACGCCGGCATAAAAACATTCCGCCTCATACTCTCCGCCAATGTAGCCAAAGTAGTCAAGGCCGGCATGTCGCTACTGGGTATCGAAGTGCCGGAGAGGATGTAGGAGAAAAAATATTTTTTCTCCTTTTTCTATAAGGATATGTATAAAGTCACTATCTTTATGCACATTATTTTTAATTGACACATTTGTTAATCGTGCTCTTTTGATAAATTGTATGATACCTTATCTTCTCGAAAATAGTTTTCCGGTAAACCTGCATTGTGGCATACTTTGGCACAGTATTTGCGGGGGGGGTTCATTTATTAACAACTTCATGTATATCCGCGCCTGACAGGCGCATCTGTTCGACGGCCACTGCTGCCGTCGTAGTACATCCTGTATCCGAAAAAAAGAAAGATGGAGCCTTCCCGCCTCATCATTTAACTTTAATAATAAATCAAATGAAAGAAATCATGTTGAAAAAAGCAGGAGCAGCCTATGGGCTGTGGTTGGTATTCGCCTTATTGTTGGCCTCGTGCGGCGGGTCGGGCGGATCGGATTTAATCCCCCTCTACGACGGGGAAACGTATCTGTATTTTAATCAGAAGGGAGAAGTAGCCGTCAGGCCTGAGAAGAATGTAAAGGAAACATCCGCGTTTATTGAGGGGCTGGCGCTCGTTGGCGTTGATACAGACGACGGCATACGTTACGGTTTCCTCAATACGAAAGGCAAAATGGCCATCACCCCGCAGTACCTTCATGCCACAACGTTCAACGGTGGACTGGCATGGGCGGTTGAACCGAATGGTGCGCCGAAAGCCATTAACACACACGGCAAAGAGGTGTTTTCTATGCCTGATGCGGAATATGTGATGCGTTTTAACGAAGGCGTCGCTTCGTTTGCTAAAGTAGTTGGCGATGAACTGCTCTTCGGTTATGTAGACAAAAAGGGAAATGTCGTCATCGAGCCGGCCTATCTGGCGGCTGATCCTTTCTCTTACGGGCTGGCGGCTGTCCTCGAACAAACAAAGGAGGAATGGGGGTATATTAATCACAAGGGCGAAATGGTCATAGACGCACAGTTCTCTTCGGGAGGTATGTTTAACAAAGAAGGCTATGCTATGGTCACTACGTCAACGGATCTTTGCGGAGTGATTGACAAAAAAGGCGCGTTCGTTGTCAATCCGAAGTATCATGATGTCGTGTTAGACGGCGACCTGTTTATGGTGGAGGAAAACGGCAAATTCAGCCTCATCGACAAGAAGGGGAAAATACTTATCCAACCCGAATTTAGTGAGTTGTTGCCATTTAAAGGAAACTCCTATACATTGGCTTCCATCGATGGGTACACGTATGGCATTATCGACAGGAAAGGAAAATTCACCGTCAATCCCCAGTTCCAGGGCGGGACTTCTTTCTTCGGGAAGGTTGCGTTAGTGATATCAAGCCAAAAATTCGGACTGATAGACGCCCAGGGAAAATACGTCCTGAATCCCAATTATAAAAATTACGTCGCAAACCCACTCGGATTTGTCATGATCGCAAGCGACTATCTGGATATGGGAAGCATCGTAAGTGCGATCGGGGCAAACTGCCGGGACGGCGCTTTCTTCGGCCTCTCCTCCTCGTCTACTTATGGCGACGCAAAACGCCTCTACCCCAAACTGTCGGCTGGCTATTACAGTTCAATCTACACCTCCAGCGACGACGTTCCGGTCACGAACAATACATACCTCAATTCTGTTGCCCTAACGTTCAACGGCCCGACGTCAACGCGCGAATACAACTACTTCGACCGCAAGTATGAGACGAAAGAGCTCGATCCAACCATCCGGACAGCGGAATACGAAATCAGCTTCCGCGACGCAAAGGCACAGAAAAAGGCAGGCGATATTACCAAAGCTGTCGACAAAGAGCTTGCCGGCAGCTTTACAGACGGCGACGCAAAGGTCAGCGTAAGAAGTTCGGGGAACAGCATACGCATCACCGTAAATTATTAATGTATAAAATCACAACAGAGATGAGAACGAAAATTTTCGGAATACTTGCCCTCTTCTTACTAAGCGGCGCAATGACGGCGCAGGATTACAGTAAGACGCGCATTTTCAGTTTCAACGACCGTGTGGAGTTTATAGTAGAAAGTTGTATCCGCGACGCAAGTACAAACACGGCTACGATCGTATATTATCTAAAAAACAATACGGAAAAACCCTTTCCTATGGAGGCGATAGGGTATCACATTTTGAGAGATGCTTCTGCATATTGTGATACACGGATTATGAATGACAGGGGAACGGAATGTGAACTATCCAGTCATACGTTGGCCGGAGAAGATGATAGTTCCGGAGGATATATAAATAAATTAACCTTACTGCCTGGGATTCAGGTAAAGGGGGTACTTGTCATATCGAAAATAGACCCGGCTGCACGTACATTCCAACTGGTTAACATCGGATTTAAAACAAGCACATACGGTCCATGCATGAGTTATGGCATGCGCGATATCCCGTTGTATACATTGGCTGATTTCGCCGAATTTGATCGTAAGAAACAGGCCGCCGAAGCGCAGGCGTTGCTTACCAAAGCCGAAGGAGGCGATGCGGAAGCGCAATACGAAGTGGGCATTCGCTACAAGGAGGGTAAAGGGATGATGGAAAATCCCGCCACGGCCCTTGAATGGTTTCGCAAAAGCGCGGAACAGGGAAATACGCAGGCAATGAAAGCCGTTGGCGACCTTTATTATTCGGGTACCGGCATTACGAAAGACGATGCGGAAGCGCTGCGCTGGTATGAACAGGCAGCCGGACGGGGCGACGCCGACGGGCAGGCGATGGCAGGGGTTCTCCTTTCCGGAGGCTCTCCGGGCGTAACGGCCAATCAGGACAAAGCCGTCAAGTATCTGGAAAGTTCCGTTCTCAACGGCTCCGTCACCGGAAAAGCGAAGCTGGGAATTATCTTCTATATGGGAACATTCGGTCAGCCTGATTACGCCCGGGCATTGCCGTTATTGCAGGATGCGGCAAACGAAATGGATAAGGAGGCGCAATATTTTCTTGCTGCAATGTACGAATCGGGACGTGGCGTACAGGAAAACAAGGGAAAAGCGGCGGAATGGTTTCAGAAGAGTGTAGCGCAGGGTTACCCTCCTGCAGAAAGATCTCTGGGCTATTGTTATCTGCAGGGTATCGGCGTAAGGAAGGATGTGAACAAAGGCGTCGAATTGCTTGAAAAAAGCGCGGCCGGCGGCGATATACCGGCCCTGAACAATTTAGGCATGGTATATGCTTCCGACGACTATGGCCGCAAAGACCCGGCGAAAACCGCTTCGTACTGGAAGCAGGCGGCAGATAAGGAAGATCCCACCGGGCTTGCCAACATGGGATATGCCTATCTGAACGGCATCGGCGTCTTGAAAAACCCGCAGACAGCCATTGAATATCTCGAAAAGGCAGCCGGGCTGGGGCATGTTCATTCACCGTATATTTTAGGCACAATTTATAAAGAAGCCAACAATCTTCCGAAAGCCTTCTCGTGGTTTGAGAAAGCGGCGGCAGGCGGCAATGCCAATGCACAATACGAAGCGGGCCTGATGTGCTACTACGGCAAAGGCGCCCCCAAGAACACAAAGAAAGCCGCCGAATACATCGAAAAAGCCAACGCCGCCGGACATCCGGCCGCCGCAAAGGTGTGGAACGAACTTGAACTGTGGAAGTATAGATAAAATACAACCCCTTTCAGGCGTGATTGCGGGGAAAATATATTGGAAATGGCAATTATCTCTCACGAGATAATCGGGCAAAAACAAGTAACAAGAACTAACAAGAGAGTATTAATCGTTTAATTTACAACAAACAAAAACAAATTACAATGAAGATCAGAACAATTTTATTGACAGTTGTGTGCATCATTTGCACACTCCCTGCATTGGCAGATTTTACAGATGGAGATTTTACCTTTA
>JAISFI010000390.1 GCA_031263685.1 Dysgonamonadaceae bacterium
TGCTTTTCTACAGGAACCGGACTGTATTGAGGCTGGATAAGCAATTCGGTGTTTTTCTTACCCTTGTCGATAGTCATTGCCGTAATGGCATCCAAGTCTCCGCCAAACTGGGTAAATGCTTCCAGTTCGCGGTATTGGGCCTGGTCTATCTTCAATGTTCCGGCCACTTTCTTCATTGCTTTCACCTGAGCCGAACCTCCTACACGGGATACCGAGATACCTACGTCGATAGCCGGACGCTGACCCGAGTTGAACAGGTCTATGTCGAGGAATATCTGTCCGTCGGTAATGGAAATCACGTTGGTAGGGATGTATGCCGACACGTCGCCCGCCTGTGTTTCGATGATCGGCAAGGCAGTTAATGAACCTCCTGCTTTTACTTTCCCTTTCAGGCTAGGCGGAAGGTCGTTCATCTGTTCGGCAACTTCCTGCTGGCTGATGATCTTAGCCGCACGTTCGAGCAAACGGGAGTGCAGATAGAAGATGTCGCCCGGATAAGCTTCACGTCCCGGTGGACGGCGAAGTATCAGGGACACTTCACGATAGGCAACAGCCTGCTTCGACAAGTCGTCGTACACTACCAGGGCATGCCGGCCTGTGTCGCGGAAATATTCGCCGATAGCTGCTCCGGCAAATGCAGCGAAATATTGTACGGCAGCCGGTTCACCTGCTGTGGCCGAAACCACAACGGTATAGTCCAACGCGTCTTTTTCTTTCAATGTTTCTACTATATTGGCTACAGTAGATGCTTTTTGCCCGATTGCCACATAGATACAATATACAGGGTCTCCTGCTTCGTAGTTGGAGCGTTGATTGATAATAGTATCGATGGCAATGGCTGTTTTTCCCGTTTGACGGTCGCCGATAATAAGTTCGCGTTGTCCGCGGCCTATTGGGATCATGGCGTCCACAGACTTCAGGCCTGTCTGTAACGGCTGGGTTACAGGCTGGCGGTATATTACCCCCGGAGCTTTGCGTTCCAGCGGCATTTCGAGTAGTTCGCCTGTAACAGGACCTTTACCATCCAACGGAACGCCAAGCGGGGTGATTACGCGTCCGAGCATACCTTCGCCCACATTGATGGAGGCAATCCTGCCGGTACGCTTCACTGTAAACCCTTCCTTGATCTGGTCGGACGGCCCCAACAATACAGCGCCTACGTTGTCTTCCTCGAGGTTCATCACAACGGACATGATGCCATTGTCGAACTCGAGAAGCTCGTTAGCCTCTGCATTTTTAAGCCCGTATATGCGAACAACACCGTCTCCTACCGAAAGAACAGTACCGACCTCATCGAACTGCACGCGGTTGCTGATGTTCTCGAGCTGCATCTTCAGTACATTAGAGACTTCGCTTGCTTTTATATTTTCAGACATATATTCTTTTAGTTATAAGTTATAAGTTCTGGGTTATAAATTAATTTGAAAATATTTTTCACTTTTTCATTTTACCCCATCTTACTGTTTTCCGTCGCAAATTGCTGCTTGATGCGATTCAACTGGGTTTTCACGCTGGCATCCAACCGGTATGTATCGATGTAGAGTACAAATCCGCCTTCGATATCCGGATCTACCTCGGTTTCGAAGTCGAGAGTCCCGGGTTTGATCTTTTGCAGCAGCGCTCTCATCCTGGCTTTCACCGCATCGTCCACAGGCGTGGCTGTTACCAACCGTCCCATATTCATATGTTTGGCCTCGCAATAGATGTCTATATAAGACAAAGCTATTTGTTGCAGATACATATCCCTTTTGTTTTTAACAACGAGTCCGGTAAACTTCACATATTCCTCGCTGCCTTTGTTGCCAACGGCGGCTTTTATCAATGTCAGTTTATCTTCGGCATTCAACGTAGGATTGTCCATTGCCATACGCAATCGGGGCTCGTGGGCAAAAGCCGATGCAAGTTGCTTCATTTCCGAAAACACAGTGTCTCCGGCTTTCCGATCCGTTGCATACTGCAACAGAGCTTTGGCATATCGCTTCGAGATCATCCCTTCATTCATAACAGTTAAGATTTAGAAACCATAGCCTCATCGACCAGGCGATCAATCATTGACATTTGTTTTTCAGGATCTTTCAGAGCATTGCGGAGAACTTTTTCGGCTACATCTACAGACAGTTCTGCCACCTGGCGACGGATGTCGCGGATAGCCTGATCTTTTTCCGCCTGAATCAGTTTCCTTATTTCCTCCATCTCTTTAGCTCCTGCTGTTTTAGCTTGCTCACGCGCTTCGTTTATGATACGTTCGCGCGTGTCGGCAGCTTCTTTCAAGATTTTCACCTGTTCTGTTTTGGCCGATGACAATATTTCATCACTTTGCTGTTTTATGGTTGCAAGTTGCTCATTTGCTTTTGCGGCGGCATCCAACGAATCCTTGATATAGTTTTTCCGTTCGTCCACCATTTTGGTGATGATGGGAAAACCAAATTTTGCCAGGATAAGGAATACTACGCCAAAGCATATAAGCATCCATATTACAAGACCAAATTCAGGTTTAAGCATATTTTCTTGTTTTTATTATTACAGGATAATAAGCAAACATACTACTACTGCAAACAAAGCCACACCTTCGATAAGGGCGGCAGCGATAATCATCGACATACGGATATCGCCGCTGGCTTCGGGCTGACGGGCAATACCTTCCATCGCCGAACCGCCGATTTTACCGATACCGATACCGGCGCCGATTGCTGCCAAACCTGCACCGAGTGCAGCACCTAGTTGAGCCAGACCAGAGCCGGCTACTGCTTGCAATAAAACTGCTAAAGTTGTTAACATAATCTTCTTTTTTTAAATTATTTAATTAATTGTTTAATTCATATAAATTGGCAAATCTGAAAATTAGCAGATTAGTAAATTACATTTTCATATTTTCATATTTCCGAATTTGCTAATTTTCAAATTATCAATGTTTTTCCTCTACATGATGCGGCTCTGCCTGTGCCAGCCCGATAAATACGGCCGACATCATGGTGAACACATAAGCCTGAATATAAGCCACCAGCAATTCGAGTACATCCATAAATATTGTCATTACAACAGATACGAATGTCATAGATGTAAACATGACTGTACCCAAAGCTGCCGTTGCAAATATCAACCCCATAAGGCCAAGCACGATGGAGTGCCCCGCCAGAATGTTGGCGAAACGACGAATCATCAATGCAAAAGGCTTCGTAAACATGCCAAGTATTTCTATCGGTATCATCAACGGTTTGAGCCATCCCGGTGTGTGTGGGTTGAATATCTCTTTCCAGTATTCTTTTGTGCCAAAAAGGTTTACAGCGAAAAGTGTAAACATGGCCAGAACAAACGTAATGGCAATATTGCCCGTTACATTGGCTCCTCCGGGGAAGACCGGGATCAATCCCATCAGGTTGTTGATAAAGATAAAAAAGAACGCGGTGAGCAGGTACGGGGTGAATTTGCGGTAATTCCTGCCTATACACGGTTTGATGACATCATCTACAACGCTCATAATGAACATTTCAGCAAATCCGACAAAGCCTTTCGGGGCTTTGTATTGCCCGCTTTTGTTATTTTTCCTGTACCAGCCTGCTACCGACAGTACGGTAATAACCAGTATGATACAACTGAATATCAGGGACAGCGTATTTTTTGTAATAGAAAAATCCCAGGGACGGACTTCTTCTCCTGCGGCATTCTTTTCTACTATTTTCCCTTTATAACCGCCGCCGGTTGCTATATAAAAACCGTTGTGAGCCTCGTGTCCGTGGTGGAATTCCGATGACATAAAGACATTTAACCCGCCGGTCTCGCTATAAACGATGACAGGCAAGGGGATAGATATATGTGTTTCGCCGGCGGTTGCAATGTGCCATTCGTATGAATCGAGCAAGTGATCCATGATCATGCCTGCTATATCGACCTTTTCTTCCGTCCCGGCGGCTTTACTATGGTCTTCTGCATTTGCCGGAAACGGGAATCCGGCAAGGAGCAGGCATAGCAGCGCTATATATTTTATACGGTTGTTACTCATTATTACTCTCTTTTTTAATATGCTTTTCTATTCTAGTAAGCAAATATGTTTCTGCAATCAAAAACAACAGGTAGAACCCAATGAGGGTAATGGCAAATGTTTTCAGGCCGTTAGTCCTTTCTATTATGAAATATATAAGGACAAAAGCCAGCGATAAAATTATTTTTAAACCCTTTGTCAGCATGTATACATTCACCAGTTTTTTGCTGTCCTTTTTCTGACTGTTCTTGACTGCCAGATTTATTATCAGCGATTCCAATGCAAGGAAAAATACGAAAACAGCTATAAACCAATTCCAGTTAAAGCCCGGGAAAAAGTAATGCAATATGCATGCTACCGCTGCTCCGGCCAATAGTCCGTAACCCGTTAAAGCCAATATCAATCCGGTTTTATATGAATTCATAAATT